>CADCUR010000035.1:0-4238 GCA_902805935.1 uncultured Pyrinomonadaceae bacterium | reverse complement strand
ACAACCGATTGCGGACTGAATCCGACGAGCAGATTTGAAATACCGATGCCGATAAACTTCGCCGTTTCCCTCAGCGCTCCGGCAGCCTCCCGGTCGCCTTCGCGCGCCAGATTGATAATCTGCTCAATACTGATCGCTTCATCGTCGGAATGCTGGTTGTTGGTTCGATTTTGCCGGTAACGGGCGACAAGCGATTTCTCTGATGAATGAGCTTCCCAACAGTTGCGACTGCCGCACGAACAAGTCGTCGGCGCGTTCTCGCCGATGATCATATGACCGAACTCGCCGGCGGCGCCCCGCTCGCCGCGATAAACCTGCCCGTCGAAAATAATTCCGGTTCCGATGCCCTCGGCGACCAACACCGTAATAACATTTTTGTCCCGCCGGTTGGCTTCCTCGCCAAACCAAAGTTCAGCCAGGGCGATGGCGTTCGCATCATTATCAATCGTCACTCGGAGACCGGTCTGGTCGGTGATTTGTTTGGCGATTTCCCAGTTGCTCCATTGAAAATACGGAATATAACGAACCCTGCCGGTCGCCTGGTCTGCTACACCGGGAACGCAGATGCCGACTTCGAGCCGATGTTTTTTATTGTCGTGAACGTGATTTTGAACTTCCTCAACGATGCGATTAATCATAAAATCGGCGTCGTCCGAAGTCGGAAAAGTCTTTTTTTTCAGAACTTCCCCCGCTAAGTCCGCGAGCGCGACGGTCGTGTAGCGCGGCGTGACATCCACGCCGACGACAACGGGAATGCCGGTTTTTATTTTCAGCAAAGTCGGTTTTCTGCCGCCGTTCGAGCCGCCCGTGCCGACTTCCTCGATCAAACCGTCAAACTGCAATCTGTCAACGATTGCCGAAACCGTAGACCGTTGCAAATCGGTCTGGCGCGCGATTTCGGCGCGCGAAATCGGCGCGCGGTCGCGAACATAGGTCAAAACTATCTGCTTATTAATGTCTCGGATTTTATTCGGGCGGGCTATTTGAGCCTTCGCCTTGTGCAGATAAATTCTTTTCATCGGGCAATAGGTTTTAAAGCTAATTCCATATAACGATGTTTTCAAAACAAAAGTTTGTTGCATGAACGAACAAAGATATTGATAAACTCTTTTTCGTAATTTATCAAGTTCTGTCAAAACTATCTTTGCTCGTTTCAGAAAAGCGAGAGATTATTTTCTATTTTGCACGAAAAATTGACTGTCGAAATTGGCGCAGAATGTTTCGATGAAAAACGGTTGGTTTTACAGCTTGTAAGAAATTCTTTCACCGCGCCCGATAACACAAACGTGGCGAATTCGGCGAATGTTTAGTCAATCTCGCCGCCTAGAACCGAGCGTTCTTACGTCCGCCGACATCCTTAAAAGGAAAAAGCCGGCAAGAAAGCCTCGCCGGCAAATGACTTTACAGGTAAAACAAATTGATCTATTGGCGAGAAAAATTGAAATCAAGTTTGTCTTACTGACAAATGATTCTCAAAAAAATTGACCGGGCAAAACTGCAATTAAGCCAAATCAAATCGGTCGAGATTCATCACCTTGTCCCATGCCGCGATGAAATCGCAGACGAATTTTTCTCCGGCATCGTCCGATGCGTAGACTTCGGCTAAGGCTCGCAGTTCCGAGTTTGAACCGAAAATCAGGTCAACGCGCGTGGCAGTCCATTTGAGTTCGCCCGTTTTGCGGTCGTGTCCCTCAAAATCCGTTTCGGCTTCCGAAGTCGCTGTCCAAGTCGTGTTCAAATCGAGCAGATTGACGAAGAAATCGTTAGAGAGCGTTCCGGGATTACGGGTAAAAACGCCGTGGTGCGAACCATCGTAATTCGCGTCGAGAACGCGCAGACCGCCGACGAGAACCGTCATTTCCGGCGCGGTCAGCGTCATAAGTTGCGCTTTGTCAATTAGTAAATCCTCGGTCGGCGATTTATGATGCGTCTTCGTGTAGTTGCGAAATCCGTCAGCAAGCGGCTCCAAATGTCTAAAAATCGCCACGTCGGTTTGATCCTGCGAAGCGTCGGCGCGTCCGGAAGCGAACGGAACAGTTACGTCGAAACCTGCGTCCTTCGCCGCTTTTTCAACTCCGGCGCATCCGCCGAGAACGATCAAATCGGCGAGCGAAACTTTTTTACTTCCCGAAAAAACTATTCCGTCCTGAGCGTCGTTAAATTCTTTCTGGATGCCTTTAACCGTATCAAGCACGGATTCGAGTTGAGCCGGGTTGTTGACTTCCCAGTATCTCTGAGGCAAAAGGCTAAGCCTGGCGCCGTTGGCGCCGCCGCGTTTGTCCGAACCGCGAAAAGTCGAAGCCGATGCCCAGGCGGTTGAAACGAGTTGGGAAACGGACAATCCCGAATCGAGAATCTTGCTTTTCAATTCGGCAATGTCGTTTTCGTTGATTAATTCGTGTTCAACTTCGGGAATCGGGTCTTGCCAGATCAAAGTTTCTTCGGGAACTTCCGGTCCGAGATAGCGCGTTTTCGGTCCCATATCGCGGTGCGTCAGTTTATACCACGCGCGGGCGAAAGCGTCAGCAAATTCATCTGGATTCTCTAAAAAGCGGCGCGAAACTTTTTCATAATCGGGATCAACCCGCAGCGCGACATCGGTCGTCAGCATAAACGGCTGGTGCGTTTTTTCGGGGTCGTGCGCGTCGGGAATCAAACCGGCGCCCGCGTCGCCTTTCGGTTTCCATTGATACGCGCCCGCCGGACTTTTGGTTATTTCCCATTCGTAGCCGAACAGATGTTCAAAATAATCGTGGCTCCACTGCGCCGGAGTTTTCGTCCACGCGCCTTCGATGCCGCTGGTAATCGTGTCGCCGGAATGCCCTTTGCCGAACGTGCTTTTCCAGCCCATCCCCATCTCTGTAATGCCCGCGCCCGCCGGTTCCGGTCCCATATAGGGCTGCGGCTCGGCGGCGCCGTGCGTTTTGCCGAAAGTGTGTCCGCCGGCAATCAGCGCGACGGTTTCTTCGTCGTTCATCGCCATCCGACCGAAAGTCTGGCGAATAAGACGGGCTGACCCGACCGGATCGGGATTTCCGTTCGGTCCTTCCGGGTTGACGTAAATCAATCCCATATGGTCGGCAGCGAGCGGATTTTCGAGTTCCATATCTTCGGAGTGTCGGTCGTCGCCCAACCATTCGCCTTCCGAACCCCAGTAAACGTCTTCTTCCGGTTCCCAAATGTCCGCGCGCCCGCCGCCGAAACCGAACGTTTTGAAGCCCATTGATTCGAGCGCGCAATTGCCGGTCAGAACTATCAAGTCAGCCCACGAGAGTTTTCTGCCGTATTTCTTTTTGACCGGCCAGAGCAAAAGCCGCGCTTTGTCGAGATTGGTGTTGTCGGGCCAACTGTTGAGCGGCGCGAACCGCTGATCTCCCGTTCCCGCGCCGCCGCGGCCGTCCTGAACGCGGTAAGTCCCGGCGCTGTGCCACGCCATCCGAACGAACAGCGGACCGTAATGACCGAAATCAGCTGGCCACCATTCCTGCGAATCGGTCATCACATCAAAAATATCCTTTTTCACGGCTTCCAAATCGAGCGATTTAAATTCTTCCGCGTAGTTGAAATCCTCGCCCATCGGGTCGGACAGCGAAGAATGCTGCCGGAGGATTTTCAAATCCAGCGCATTCGGCCACCAGTCTTTGTTTGACCGGCGAGTGCTGGTTGTAAAACTCACCGCCCCGCCCGTGAACGGGCAGCGGGTTGATTCGTTAGTTTCCCAGACTTTGTGGTTTTCACCGCGTTCCAAGTGTTCGGTTCCACTGGGTTCGATAGTTTCGCGGCTCGATTCGTTCGTTTCCAAAGCTTTATGATTTTCTGTATTGTTTGCCATTTTTTTCTTTATTTTTAGATTTTTTCGGAACAAGTTTAGGCTGTTAGTTTATACTTTTTGCTACGACGGGTTTTCAAATTTTCTTATTCACTACACTCAGGACATAAACCACGCAGAGTCAGTTCAATCGTCTCAGGTCTAAATCTCGAACGATTTGCCGCTTCTTCAAGCAGTTCGGTTGGAATAGTCAACTCCAAATCAACCAACTTTCCGCACTTATTACAGAGCGCGTGATCGTGTCTGGTCAATTTGCGGTCGTAAAGGTTCGCGTCCGCGCCAAACTTAATCTCACCGATTAATCCCTGATTCTTTAAGTAATTCAGAGAATTGTAGACGGTAGCGAACGAAATGTCCGGCGTCAGTCGGCGAGCATCATCAAAAACTTCATTGGCAGTCAGATGCTTGT
>CADCUR010000034.1:6464-9903 GCA_902805935.1 uncultured Pyrinomonadaceae bacterium | reverse complement strand
CCAGAATTCGCGTTTATAAGTGGCGGGAAAATTTAAGAACAGGAGACGAGAAAAAAATGCGGAATCAAGAAGAAACAGTCGGAAAAGATATATTTTTACTTTTGTTTGTCGGCGTCGCGCTTTGGCTATTGCTTTTCCAATCGAATCTGTTTAACTAGCCGACGTATTGCAGCGGTTTCAAACGCTCGATCAAACGATGTTTATGCGCCAATCGGAAAAAAAGCGACAAACCTTCGCGCATCGAATCGTCGAGCGTGTAGGCGATGTTTTCTCTCAGATACGTTTTAAATTCACCGACGGAAAGCGGTATTTCCGATTCGTAGTTGGCGATGATTTCGTCCACGTGATTTAAGCCCTCATCGCGGATGCCGGGGAAATCAATTTGTCGAACGATTTCCAGATTCGTCCGGCTCGCCATCCACATCGCAAAGACAAAACCGAAGTTCGTGAATCTTTTCCAAGTCGCCGCCAAATCGAATTTGCGATAAATGCTTTCGTCAACCGCGAGCGCCGGGTCGCCGATCAGCAAAGCGCAATCGGCATCGGCAAGCATCGTTGCGAGATGAGGTTTTTCCGTTTTATAAACCGGCTCGAAATTGAAAAATTCACGAAAGATAATTTTCGTCAGCGCGACGGAAGTTTTTGACGACACATCGAGCGCCAACGATTTCACTCGCTCCAAATCTTCGCCCTTCGTCACTAGACAAACGCTCCTGACCGTTTCCTTTGCTCCGACGCAAACCTCCGGCGCAAGCAGAATGTTTTCGATTCTTTGGTATTCGATAACGGGAACCAGCGCGGCGTCAACTCTTCTCTGCGCGAGCAGTTCGGCGGAACGCGCCGGTGCGTTATCAAGAATCAACTCGAACCGCCCGCGTTCGGAGCCATACAAAAAACTCCAGACGAGCGGCGCGGTGTTTGAATAACTCGAAGCGGCAATGCGCGGCGGCAGCATTTATACGGCTAAAACGTCTTGGAATTCGGGCTTTTCGTCAATAACTTTTTTGGCGAACGGACAACTCGGCACGATCTTTAAATCGTTTTCCCGCGCGTATTTTACGCCTGCTTCAACAATATCTTTGCCGACGCCATTGCCTTGCAGAGATTCATCAACCTCCGTGTGGTCAATGGTAATTTCATTTTCGCCTGATTTTTTATACGTCATCAAAGCAATTTGTTTGCCGTTTTCTTCGATGTAAAACTCGCCTTGATTTCTGTTTTCCGTTCTTTTGATTTCCATAAAATTATTGATGTTCCGAATCCAACGCGCCTTCGGTCAGATTACCGTGGTAAATTTCGCCGCCTTTTGATGCGAACTCTTTCGCCTTTTCGCTCATTCCGACAGCGAAGGCTTTTTCCGCTTCCAATTGATTCTCCGCCGCGAACTCTCTGACTTCCTGCGTGATTTTCATCGAGCAAAAATGCGGTCCGCACATCGAGCAGAAATGCGCGAGTTTGGCGCCTTCGGCGGGCAAAGTTTCGTCGTGATATTCGCGGGCGACTTCCGGGTCGAGCGCGAGATTAAATTGGTCTTCCCAGCGAAATTCAAAACGCGCCTTCGAGAGAGCGTTGTCTCTGATTTGCGCCGCCGGATGTCCTTTCGCCAAATCCGCCGCGTGCGCCGCGAGCTTATAAGTTATCACGCCTTCTTTAACGTCTTTTTTGTTCGGCAATCCGAGATGTTCTTTCGGCGTCACGTAGCACAGCATCGCGCAGCCGAACCAGCCGATCATCGCCGCGCCGATACCCGAAGTGATGTGGTCATAACCGGGCGCGATGTCGGTCGTTAGCGGTCCAAGCGTGTAAAAAGGCGCTTCGCCGCAAACCGCTAACTGTTTGTCCATATTCTCTTTTACCAAGTGCATCGGAACGTGTCCGGGACCTTCAATCATCGTCTGGCAATCCATTTCCCAGGCGATTTTCGTCAGCTCGCCTAAAGTTTCTAATTCGGCGAATTGCGCGTCATCGTTTGCGTCGGCAATCGAGCCGGGACGCAAGCCGTCGCCTAAAGAAAATGAAACGTCGTAAGCGCGCATAATCTCGCAAATTTCTCGAAAGCGCGTGTAGAGAAAACTTTCTTCGTGATGCGACAAACACCATTTCGCCATAATCGAACCGCCGCGCGAAACGATTCCCGTCGTCCGTTTTGCCGTCAAAGGAATGTAAGGCAAACGAACGCCCGCGTGAATTGTGAAATAATCAACGCCCTGCTCGGCTTGTTCGATAAGCGTGTCGCGGTAAATTTCCCATGTCAAATCTTCCGCCTTGCCGTTTACTTTTTCGAGCGCCTGATAAATCGGCACAGTGCCAATCGGCACGGGTGAGTTTCGCAAAATCCATTCGCGGGTGGCGTGAATGTTTTTCCCGGTTGATAAATCCATCACCGTGTCCGCGCCCCAGAGTGTCGCCCAGCGCATCTTTTCGACTTCTTCTTCAATGCTTGACGCAATCGCCGAATTTCCGATATTGGCGTTTATCTTCACCAGAAAATTTCTGCCAATCGCCATCGGCTCGCTTTCGGGATGATTGATGTTGGCGGGAATAATCGCGCGACCGCGCGCGACTTCATCGCGGACGAATTCGGGCGTGACGTATTTCGGAATGCTCGCGCCGAAACTTTCGCCCGCGTGTTGATGATAAAGCGAGTCTCTATCGTTTTGCTGTCCGTTCGCTAAAGTTTCAAACGCGATTTGCCGACCGAGATTTTCCCGAACGGCGACGTATTCCATCTCCGGCGTGATAATTCCGCGCCTGGCGTAATGAATTTGCGTGACGCAGCTTCCTGATTTCGCTCTTAAAGGCGCGCGTTTCAAGCCGGGAAATTCTTCGAGCTTTCCGCTCTCTTTTATCTTGGCGATCTCCTCAGCGCCTTTCGTTAAATAGCCGTTGTCTTGCGGCAGGATTTCGCGTCCCGTGTATTCTTCGACATCGCCGCGAGCCGTAATCCATTCGCGCCTCAAGGTCGGCAAACCTTCGCGCACATCGCAGCGCGCATCCGGGTCAGTCCAAACGCCGCTCGTGTCGTAAATTCTGACCGGCGGATTCGCTTCGAGTTCGTCGCGCATATTTCTGGACGGACTCAAAACGATTTCCCGAAACGGAACGCGCAAATTATGTTGGGTTTGATTTATTGTATTGCCGTCGGTCTCGACATAAATCTTATGCGAATTCGGCAGTTTCACTTCGTTACTGGTTTTTTCTGTTACTTTTATATTTTCACTCATCGTTTTTCTCCCTTCGTCGGCATTATCCGCATCAGGTTTTTAGGAGTCGTGTTTTTCCGAAACACCTCTCAGCCTTTTACAGCTCCTCCGAAAACTTTTGCTTTGTTAAATTAAAGCAACTTTTAGATTAAAAAACAATTTGGCTCTGCTTTGGCGGGTTCTGTCCGACCTATAAAATTAGAATCTTCTCAAGAAGAGTTTTTCACCTGTGGCAT
>CADCUR010000034.1:0-6454 GCA_902805935.1 uncultured Pyrinomonadaceae bacterium | reverse complement strand
AGTTTTTCGTATGGAATTTTTACACTTAGAGAGATTTCATACGCTTATCAATTTACGAACTAAGGGAGATTTAAGTATGAAAAAGATGATTTATATATATGTAGTCTTAGCTTTGATGATGTGTGTATCAAACGGATTCGCTCAGAACACAACAAATTCAAACAGCAATCAGAACACAACAAATTCAAGCGGCGATACGAAAACAAGCAACAAGAAGAATTCCGACAGCAAATTTATGATGATGGCGGCGACGAGCGATATGAACGAAATCGGTTTGAGCCAACAAGCGTTGTCGAAATCAACAAACGAGGAAGTCAAAAAACTCGCGCAAATGATGATTGACGACCATACCAAATCAAGCGAGGAATTGAAACCGATTGCGGCAAGCAAAGGCGTCGTGTTGCCGGCTGAAATGGATTCCAAACACAAATCGGCGATGGAAAAAATGACTTCGATGTCGGGCATGGAATTCGATACGGCGTATGTCAAAATGATGGTCAAAGACCACGAAAAAGCCGTCGCCTTGTATCAGAAAGAAACCGACGGCGGTAAAGACGCGGAAGCCAAAACCTTTGCCGCAAAAACTTTGCCGGTCGTGCAGATGCATCTCGATATGTCGCGCAAACTGATGAGCAGTATGTCAGGCGGCAAACAAACAGACAACAATAAAATGAGCGGAATGTAAAAATGCGGCAGTCGCCCGCGTTTTTTCCGACGTTAAATTGAAACACAACGGACAAAATATAAAATTTGTCCGTTGTGTTTCAATTAAGGCTTTGTTTAGTGCCGTAATGATTAATTTTAATAAACCAATGGGAGTAAATATGAAAATTTTTTCAGCAACGATTTTATTGACTTTAACTGCTTTAGGATTAACCGGTTGCTCGGATTATAATTCCAGCACGAACGGGTCGAACGCCAATACAAGCGCGCGGATTAACGCCGTGGCTGCAAATGCTGCTAATGCCGGTTCAACGAATTCAAATACGGCGACGGTGGTTAATTCAAATGTGGCGAACGCCAATGGCAGTGTAATCAATTCGATGAGTAATATGACTGCACCCGACGCATTTATGACCGAGGCTGCGAAGGGCGGAATGGCGGAGGTCGAATTGAGCCGATTAGCAACGACTAAATCGCAAAACGCGGAAGTCAAAAAGTTTGCTCAGCAAATGATTCAAGACCATACAAACGCCAATGCCGAATTGAAACAACTGGCTGGCAAGAAGAATGTTACGCTGCCGACCGAATTGGATGCCGAGCATAAAGCGCTGAGAGATAAGCTGTCGGGTTTGTCGGGCGCGGAATTTGAGAAGGAATACGTTAACGCGATGGTCGCCGACCACGAAAAAAGCGTTAATCTTTTCAAAACGCAAGCCGACAACGGCACGGACGCAGATGCAAAAACGTTTGCCGCGAAAACCTTGCCGAAACTGCAGGGACATCTCGATATGATTAAAGCAATGCAGGGCAAAATGTAATCAAAGGAGACAAAAAAAATTATGGCGCAGTGTGAAGTTTGCGGCAACGATTATTATTTATCGTTTGAAGTCGTTACGGCGGGCAACCGCCACGTTTTCGATTGTTTCGAGTGTGCGATTCACAAACTGGCACCTGTCTGCGCCCATTGCGGATGCAGGATTATCGGTCACGGCATCGAAGCGAAAGAAACGTTTTTCTGCTGCGCCAACTGCGCCCGTCAGTCGGGCGTAAGCGGCGTCGCGGATCATATCTGGGGCAAGGAAAAAGAAACGGCGGAAAAATACGCCGAGCAGTAGGATGATAAAAAGAAAAAGCGAAATCACGTTCGCCGACGCATATAGAACGAAACATATATAAAAAAGGAAAGCGCAGTATCGGCAGCGCTTTCCTTTTTTGGCGAAGCGCGTTTTCGGCATGGCGGTGTTTGTAGTCAATCAGACAGAAGGCGATGACAAGCGGCAATTAAGATTAGAAAATTAAAATATTCGGACTGAGTAATTGCGGGAGAAGGCATTCTGCCGATTAAGCCAGTTACCTCAAGTCAAGATTTTAAAATTTACACCAAAGAAAGAGTTTAGCAATTATGAGTTTAAAGAAAATATCCGAACAAACGGTGGTTATCACGGGCGCGACGAGCGGCATCGGGCTGACGACGGCGCGAATGGCGGCGGAAAAAGGCGCGAAGCTGGTTTTAATCGCCAGAAACGAAGCCGCATTAAGCGAACTAACGAACGAAATTAAAGCAAACGGCGGACAGGCGATTTACTACGCCGCCGATGTCGCCGACGAAGCGGCTTTGCGGCAGGCAGCGGAAATGGCGAAAAATGAATTTGGCGGTTTCGACACGTGGGTCAATAACGCGGGCGGCTCGGTTTACGGCAGAATTGCAGACGTGCCGACCGGCGATTTGCGCCGCCTTTTTGAAACGAACGTCTGGGGCGTAGTCAACGGCTCAAAGATTGCCGCTGCACATCTGCGCGAAAAAGGCGGCGCGCTGATCAATATCGGCAGTGAAGTTTCCGACGCGCCTGTGCCGCTGCAGGGAATGTATTCCGCCTCGAAACACGCCGTCAAAGGCTTTACCGACGCGCTGCGGATGGAACTCGAAGCTGACAAATTGCCGATTTCCGTAACCTTAATTAAACCAACCGCGATTCATACGCCATTCCCCGAAAACGCGAAAAATTATTTGGCGTATGAACCGCAATTGCCGCCGCCGCTTTACGCGCCGGAGCTTGTGGCAGAAGCGATTCTCCATTGCGCCGAAAATCCGAAACGCGATTTCTTCGTCGGCGAAACGGCGAAACTTCATTCTTCGATGGCGCTCAACACGCCGCGGGCGTATGAAAAAATGAATGAAATGATGATTGATTCGATGCAGAATTCCGGCTTGCCGGCATTGGGAGATCGCCCGGACGGACTTCACCAAACGAATTCAAATCTAAAAGAACGCGGCGCGAAAGCTCGCTTTGTATTAGAGGAAAGTTTGTATCAAAGAGCGAAACTTCACCCGTTCGCTTTCGGAGCGTTAGCCGTCGGCAGCTTACTTGCGCTCGGAGCAGTTCTCAACTCGCGCAATAAAGCCAGAGAACCGGAAATCGAAAAATATATCGGGGGAAAGACGCGAAGGAAACTGCTGTCGAATCCCAACAAAGGAATCCGCGAACATATGGAAGTGGTCGGCGCGGACGGCGCGCACGTCGGAACGGTTGACGGAGTCGTCGCCGATCAAATCAAGCTGACCAGAAAAGATTCGGCGGACGGACAGCATCATTTCATTTCGACAAAACTGGTCGAATCAATCGAAGAAAACCGGGTCAGGCTCAGCCGCAGCGCCGATGAAATACGCCGCAGTTTCCAAACCGGGGAAGGCAGCCGAACGGCTCGGGCTTAAGTGTCAATTATGAAAAAACTAATTTCGCGGCAAACGCACGGCGTCGCCGATTACAGTTACGCGGCTTTGTTCGCCGCCGCTCCGGAACTTGTCGGTTTTAAGAATGAGGAAACCGCCGCTCGCCTGTCGCGTCTGGTGAGCGGGGGCGTTTTGCTGACCAGCTTATTCACGCGTTATGAGTTGGGTTTAGTCAAAGTTCTGCCGTTCAAAGCGCATCTAGCGGCTGATGTCGCCGTCGGTTTGGCGACGCTCGGCGCGCCGTTTCTATTCGGTTTTTCCCATAATAAAAAAGCGCGTAATTTTTTCGTCGGACTCGGAGCTTTCAGCGTATTGGCGGGGCTTTTGACCGAGTCTGAGGAGATGGATGAAGAATACGCAGCGCTTGGCAACTAATTTTTCAAAAAATTACGAAAGACGCGCGTTTGCGCAAAAATTACCGATCAAACAAACAGCGCGTCTCTCCAAATAAATGTGCCTCGACGACGTTCGCGTTCGTCAGGCGTTGAATCACGCAATCGGCGGGACACGTCTAGCGGAAAACGGTCTGAACGGCTACGGCGAACCCCGGGCGTGAAGACAGCAACAGGCGCGATTCGGGAGCGTAGGCGGTTTTCACCGTCGAGCGCGAGCTGTCGAAAAAGTTTGACATCGTTGGCGAAATATACGGCAACACGATTGAAGAAAATCAGCCGCGCGGAGTCTATTTGCTCGGCGCGTTGATTTATAAAGTTAATAAACGTCTGCATTTCGACATCGGCGTTCGTCCGGGCTTCGGACCCGATGCGCCGAAAATCGGACTTTTCGCCGGATTAACCGTCGGCGTCGCCAATTTGTATAGAAAGAGGTGAATGGCAAACGGATTAGAGATTTGCC
The DNA here is from genome assembly GCA_902805935.1 of uncultured Pyrinomonadaceae bacterium. Lineage (GTDB taxonomy): Bacteria > Acidobacteriota > Blastocatellia > Pyrinomonadales > Pyrinomonadaceae. The sequence continues at coordinate 2,205 of CADCUR010000034.1, read as the reverse complement.
GGTTACGATTGATAAACTGCTTCAAGAGAATTCTAAAAATCAAAAATTAAAGGACCTTTATGGCAAACGAAAAAATTGCGGTGATTTATTACAGCGCGACCGGCACGACTTATAAACTCGCGCGGGCGATTGAAGACGGCGCAAAGGCGGCGGGCGCGGAAGTGCGTTTTCGCAAAGTCAAAGAACTCGCGCCAGAAGAAGCGATAAAATCAAACGAAGGTTGGGCAGCGCACCGGCTCGAAACACAAGCGGTCGAGGAAGCCACGAACGGCGATTTGGAGTGGGCGGACGCGATTATTCTGGGAACGCCGACGCGCTACGGTTTGCCCGCCGCGCAGCTCAAACAATTTATTGACGGAACCGGCGGATTATGGGCGAGAGGCGCGCTGAATGACAAAGTGTTTTCGGCGTTTACCTCTATCGCAACCTTGCACGGCGGACACGAATCAACTCTTCTTTCGATTTACAACATCGCATATTCGTGGGGCTGCATCATCGTCGCGCCGTCATACGCCGACCCGATTCAGTTTCAAGCCGGAAATCCTTACGGCGCATCGTTTACATCGAACAACGGCGCGCTTTCGCCCGACGAGACGGCTCTTGCCGCCGCGCGTTTTCAGGGGACGCGCGTCGTTAAAATAACGCGGCAGCAGCTTGCCGGACGCGCAGCCGACGGCGCAAAGTAGTCGGCGAAAAAATAGAGTTGAGAGAAGACTTTTTTGGAACAGAAGTTAAAGACGACCGCATTTTACGGCTCGTGCCGATTAAATAAATTTTATGTCCGAAAAAACCGCTTTGATAAAAACGATTCGAGATAAAGCCGTGAAATTAAACGATGCGGCTGACGCGGCGGACGAGATTTTATCGCTCGTCGGCGACGCGCGGTTTGTCTTAATCGGTGAAGCCTCGCACGGCACGCACGAATTTTACCAGTGTCGCGCCGCGATCACGAAACGATTGATTAGCGAAAAGGGATTTTCCGCCGTCGCTGTCGAAGCCGATTTTCCCGACGCCTACCGCGTCAATCGCTACGTGCGCGGCATCGGCGCAGACACAAACGCCGAACGCGCGTTGGGAAATTTCCAAAGATTTCCGCTGTGGATGTGGCGCAATGAAGACGTTTTAGAATTTGTCGAATGGTTGCGCGAACATAACGCCGGCAAATCGCCGACCAGCCAAGCCGGATTTTACGGCATTGACTTATACAGCCTGCACGCTTCGGTGGAAGCGGTTTTAGGTTTCCTCGAAAAGGTTGACCCCGATGCCGCAAAGCAAGCGCGCTCGCGTTACTCGTGTTTCGACCATTTCGGCGAAGACGCGCAAAGCTACGGTTACGCGGCAAGTTACGACGAGCGATTTTCGTGCGAAGACGAAGCCGTCAAACAACTCGTCGAATTGCAGCGCCGCGCCGCCGAATATGCGAACCGAGACGGTTTTATCGCCCGCGACGAGTATTTTTTCGCCGAGCAAAACGCGCGATTAGTGAAAAACGCCGAAGAGTATTACCGCCAAATGTTTCGCGGACGCGTCTCAAGTTGGAATTTGCGCGACCGTCATATGGCGGAAACTTTGGATGCGCTGACAACGCATACCGCCGCGGAAAACGGAACGGGGAAAATCGTGGTTTGGGCGCACAATTCGCATTTAGGCGACGCGCGGGCGACGGAAATGGGCGAGCGCGGCGAATGGAATGTCGGACAATTGGTGCGCGAACGATACGGCGACGAAGCCGTGCGAATAATCGGCTTTACGACGCACACCGGAACAGTTGCGGCGGCGACCGATTGGGGCGAAGCCGCGCAGGTGAAACGAGTTCGACCGGCGCACAAAGACAGTTACGAATTGATTTTTCACGAAACCGACTTGCCCGCCTTTTTTCTCGATTTACGGAGCGACGCTGAAGTTAAAGAAGCGCTCAATCGCCCGTATCTGGAACGCGCCATCGGCGTGATTTACCGCCCGGAAACCGAACGCGTCAGTCATTATTTTGCCGCTCGCCTCTCCGAACAATTCGACGGCGTGATTCACTTTGACGAAACCAGCGCGGTCGAACCTTTGGACACGGCGGCAAGCCGCACGGATGAAGACGTGGCTGAAACTTTTCCGACCGGAATGTGATGGAAGAAAAGTAAAACAGGGGAAAAGAAAAAAGGCGAGAAAATTCTGCTTGCCGCATATCAAATTTTTTTATCGAATGTCCATTCT
>CADCUR010000033.1 GCA_902805935.1 uncultured Pyrinomonadaceae bacterium | reverse complement strand
TATTTAGATGAGTTAGAAAGGTTAGCAACTTTACGCGAACGTGGCATCATTTCTGACGATGAGTTTAATGTTAAAAAGAAACAATTGCTCAAGCTATAATTTAAAGTTTTAATGAAACACGACGGCTAACAATTTAATGCAACGTGAGGACGAAACAGCGACTTTGTTATTCACGTTGTTTATCAAACTCAAAGTTGGGCTAATCCGGTTTCACCTTATGTTAACTCCATCGTTCGGCAAAGAGGTAAGTTTTACGTCTTTGCCCTTTTTCATTATGATAATGGTTTTGTTATGAAAATCGTTTTTATGGGAACGCCGAACGCCGCCGTCCCGGCGCTCGAAAGAATTTTGCAGGACAAACACGAAGTCGTCGCCGTCTGGACGCAGCCTGATAAACCGGCGGGGCGCGGGAATAAATTAACTGCATCTCCGATTAAAGAGTTCGCCTTGCAGAACAATTTAATAATCCACCAGCCGACGAAAATTAAAACCGCCGAGAGTTTGGAATTGTTTCGTTCGCACGCGGCTGATGTCGCCGTTGTCGTCGCTTACGGGCGCATTCTGCCCGAAACATTTTTGCAGGCGTTTCCGCGCGGCGCGATCAATGTGCATTTCTCGCTGCTGCCGAAGTATCGCGGCGCGGCTCCGGTTAATTGGGCGATTGTTAATGGCGAAGGTAAAACCGGCGTGACGACCATGCAGATGGACGCGGGACTCGACACGGGCGGAATTTTATTGCAGCGTGAAATATCAATCGGCGCGGATGAAAACGCGATTGAATTGATGGGAAGATTATCTACGCTCGGCGCGGATTTATTGTCGGAAACTCTGGCGATGTTTGACGAATTAGTCGCGCAGCCGCAGGACGAGGCGCTAGCGACGTTTGCGCCGATTATGAAAAAAGAAGACGGCGCGATTGATTGGAATTTACCGGCGAAAGAAATTTCTAATCGCGTGCGCGGCTTTCAGCCTTTCCCGACTTCACACACGAAACTTCAGGATAAAAAATTAACCGTTTGGAAATCTCAGGAACTTCAAATTTCCGATTTGGGATTTCAAACTGTCGGAGAAGTTCTCGAAGCGAAAGGTGACAAACTTTTCATCGGCTGCGGCAATCAAACCGTTTTGCAAATTGACGAATTACAGCTCGAAGGCAAACGGCGAATGACGCCGCGCGATTTTTTGAACGGCGTGAAAATCAGCGTCGGCGAAAAATTAGGCTGAAAAGTTTATTATTTATGAATTATCAAATCATCACATTTTACGAATTCAAGCGTTTGGAGAATTTGCTGGAAATGAGGGCGACCCTGAAATCCGCGATGTTTGAACTTTCGATTCTCGGAACGATTATTATCGCCGAAGAAGGTTACAACGCGACGGTTTCGGGTTCGCCGACCGACATCGAAGAATTTATTGCCGTTCTCGAAAAGAAGTTTGAAACAAAGCTGGTTTACAAAACATCTTTTCACGCCGAACGCCCGTTTTTGAAGGCGAAAGTTAGAATCAAAAAGGAAATCGTTTCGCTCAGGCAGCCGGTCGAAATTGAAAAGGGACGCGGAACGCACGCCAAACCCGCTGAATGGAATCGGATAATTTCCGACGAAAATACGATTGTTCTGGACGCACGAAATGATTACGAAGTCGCGGTTGGCACGTTTCGCGGCGCGACGAATCCGCGCATCGAAAAGTTCAGCGATTTGCCAAAATTTGTCCAAGAAAATTTCAATCCACGCGAGCGGCAGCGGATTGCGATGTTCTGCACTGGCGGAATTCGCTGCGAAAAATTCGCGCCGTTTTTGAAAGAGTTGGGTTTTGAGGAAGTTTATCAACTCGAAGGCGGAATTTTGAAATACCTCGAAGAAACGCCAGCCGAAGAAAGCCTCTGGGAAGGCGAATGTTTCGTCTTCGACGACCGCATCGCCGTTGACGCTAATCTGCGGCACGGCGCAACCGAAGACGCACGACCGCTCACGGTCAATCCGCCGCTAAAGAAAACGCCGAAATGAAAGTCTCACCCGCTAGAATCGCCGCTTTTGAAATTCTCACGAAAATCGAACACGACAAAGCGTTTTCGTCAGCTCTTTTGCCTGCCGCGGAAGAAAATCTTGAAGCGAAAGACCGCGGTCTTTGCCACGCGCTGACGCTCGGCGTTTTAAGACGACAGCTTTATCTTGACCGGCTGATTGAAAAACTGACGAACGGAAAAAAACTCGATTCGGCGGTAAAAATCATTTTGCGAATCGGGCTTTATCAATTGATTTACCTAGACAAAGTTCCGGCGCACGCCGCCATCAACGATTCGGTTAATCTCGCTGTTCGAGCAAAGAAAACTTCGGCGAAAGGATTCGTCAACGCGGTTCTGCGAAGATTCGCGCGCGAGAATACAGAACTCGATTATGCGGATGAAATCGAACGAATTTCAGTTGAAACTTCGCATCCGCGCTGGCTGATCGAGCGGTGGACGCGGCAATTCGGTTTCGCGGACGCCGCCAAACTCGCTCTGGTCAACAACGAAACTCCGACGGCGGTTTTTCGGCTGACGGCGAAATCCGATGAAAACACTTTAACGATTTTGAGCAAACTCAATTTGGAAACTGTCGAATCGGGCGTTGTTTCAAACGCCTGGAAAGTTTTCGGCTCAAACGAAATTTTGCGTGCGTATGCCGCCGAAGGAAAAATTTATTTTCAAGACGAAGCGTCGCAGCTCGTCGCTCAAATCGTCGCGCTCGAAGACGGAGAAAGTTTTCTCGACGTTTGCGCCGCGCCGGGCAGCAAGACGACGCTGATTGCAAATCGAAAATCGCAAATCTTTAAATCTGAAAACTATATTTTAGATTTTAGAAACCAAATCCGAAATCCGAAATCCGAAATCCGAAATCCGATTGTCGCTGGAGATTTTTATCAGCATCGCATTAAAATCCTGCAGGCAAATTGCCGCAGGCAGGGCGCGGATTCGGTCGAGATTGTGCGTTACGATGCAGAAAAAGATTTGCCGTTCGCCGACGAGAGTTTCGATGTCGTTTTAGTTGACGCGCCGTGTTCGGGGACGGGAACGATTCGGCATAACCCGGAGATTCGCTATTTCCTGCGCGCGGAAGATTTCGCTTTTTTAGCCGAAAAACAACTTAGAATTCTGTATGGCGCATCAAAACTCGTCAAGCCGGGCGGCAGGTTAGTTTATTCGACCTGTTCGCTCGAATCTGAGGAGAACGAAGCGGTCGCGGAGAAATTCTTATCCGAAAACACGGAGTTTGAAAAAATCACGCCTGATGCTTTCGGCAGATTTGCGACGGCGGAAAATTATGCGCGGACGCTTCCGCAGCGCGACGAAACCGACGGATTTTTCGTCGCCGTGTTTAAAAAGAGACGGGTTTTTGATAAAGTCTAAAAAGTTTCTTTCCCGGGCGAAGCCGTCGGGCTTCTAAATTAAAGTCGGCGAAGCGCCGTTCGTTCCAAATAAAAAAAATGAGTTTAATCAGAAAAGGCGCATCGGCGTTCGGAAAATTATTTATCGTCGTTGCGCTCGCCGTGGCGTTTATGTTCGGCGCGGTCGGTGTAGTTTATTTGTCTTTGCAGGGCGAGGAATTGAAAGTCCCGGAAATCGTCGGCAAGGATTTGGTCGAGAGCGAAAGGGAATTGGCGAGTTTGGGCTTGCGAATCAAAAAACGCGCCGACCGTTACAGCAACGAAAAGCCGAACACGGTTCTGGAACAACTGCCGAAAGCGGGCGATACGGTGAAAACCGGGCAGATGATTCTCGTCGTCACCAGCAAGACGAATCCCGAAGGCGACGAAACTCCGGTGACGATTAAAAAGAATACGAGCGAAGAGAACGACAGCGAAAAAATCGAGGAATTGATTTCCGACAAACCGAAGAAAACCAACAAGACCAACGCCAACACGAACGCTAACAAGAAAAAAAGTTCCACTACGCGCGACATTATCGGCAACAGCTCGAACGATAATTCAAATTCGTCGGACGGCAATAATTCCAACGCTAAAAATTCAAACGTGGGCGATAAATCGAACAAAAACGCGGCGACTAATAATTCAAACAAGTCGAATGCAAATCAGAGCAAACCGGATTCCAATAAAGCGCCGACCGGCAGCGACGTGCGCCCGCGCCGAACGCCGCAGCCGTGAGAGGCAAGCAACGATGCGTTTTATTTTTGCAACCAAGTAACGAGAAAAAAGTAAAAAGGTGAAAGGCAAAAATCAATGCGATTTTTGCCTGTTCCGAAACAGATTCGATTGAAAAGTAAAATGTTCGATTGCAATCTCAAATGTATGGTTTGCACACTGAAATGAGCGATTGTAGTCTCAAATATGCGAAAAGTGTTTCCTTATGACCGATTGCACGTTCAAATGTACGATTGTCGTATAAAATGAGCATTTATGCGTTGATTTTGAGATTTGCCGAGATATAGACAGAAAATTAAATGTTTGAAATAGCTCCTTCGCTTTTATCGTCGGATTTTACCAAATTGGCGGAAGAAATCGCGGCGGTCGGCGCGGGCGGCGCGAAAATTTTGCACGTTGACGTGATGGACGGTCAATTCGTGCCGAACATCACAATCGGTTTGCCAATCGTCAAATCCATCCGCCGAATCACGGATTTGACGATTGATTGTCATTTGATGATCGTCGAGCCGAACCGCTACGCCGCCGAATTCGTCCGCGCCGGAGCCAATATGGTTTCGGTTCACGTCGAAGCCGACCCGCATTTGCAGCGCACGCTGACGGCGATTCGGGAAGCGGGCGGGCAGGCGGGCATTGCGATCAATCCAGCGACGGCGCTGTCCAGTTTAGAAGAAGGGCTGCCGTTTGCCGATTTTGTTTTACTGATGTCGGTCAATCCGGGTTTCGGCGGACAAAAATATATTCACACGGCGACGGATAAACTGCGCCGTCTGCGCCGGATGATTGACGAGCGCGGTCTGCCGACGAAAATTGAAATTGACGGCGGCATTGATGCGTCTAACATTGCGAAAGTAATTGAAACGGGCGCGGACATCATCGTTTCGGGAACCGGCGTTTTCGGCGACGGCGACGGAGAAAAAGGAGTAAAGGCTTTAATAGAGGCGGCGACCGTTTGGACTTGACGATTCTGGATTTTAGATTTTAGATTTTGGATTGCAATCGTTCATCGAGAATTGATTTGCTTCACATATCTAGATTCAATGTCTTATAGTAACGAAAATTTATAAAATAGATTAATCCAAAGTCTAAAATCCAAAATCGAATTGAGGTAATTATGTTCATACAAAAAAATAAAGCGATTGTTTTGAGTTTGTTTCTTTTATTGAGTTTCGTCGCGCCAGCTTGGGCGCAGCAGCAGAAGAACGAAACGCAGGGTTCCATCGCGCAGCGGCTCGAAGTGATGCGGCAGAAATTAGAGACGATGCGCCGTTCGCTCGGCAGCGCGGCTTCGGTTTTGAAAGAAGACAATAAAGAAGACAAATCGAAAAAAGACGATAAATCAAAACTCGAAACGCCGCTCGGACGACTCAGAGGTTTGGAGAAAGAAGCGACGAGCTTGCAATCGGAAGTCAACACTCTGCGCGGCAAAGCCGACCGCTCGGAAAAATACGAAGCGTCGGAAGTTGACGGGCTGGAAGCCTCCGTCAACGAACTGCAGCTCAGAACCGACACGGCGCTGACCGAAACGGCAAGTTTGCGGGCAAATCCCGCCTCGCCCGAAGGAACGGCGCGTGAAATCAAGAAAAAGAAAAAGTTTCTGGGAATTTTCGGTGGCGGAACCGACGAGTATGAAGAGTTAATCGGCAATGTCACGCCGGGACGCGATCGCGAGCTTTTCATCGTGGCGACCAAAGAAGTCCGCAAAAATAATTACGATGTCGGGCGGCTGCTTTTCCAGACGATTATCACGACTTATCCCGATTCGCCGTATCTGCCGATGGCGAAACTCGCTGTCGCCGATTCGTTTTTCCTCGAAGGCACGACGAGCGCGTTGATTCAAGCAGCCTCGGCTTATCAAGACTGGCTGACGTTTTTCCCGACGCATCCGCTCGCCGACCGCGTTTTTCTAAAAATCGCCGAATCGGAAATGCGCCAAATCGGACTGCCCGACCGCGATTCGACCCGCGCCCGCCGCGCCGAACAGCGCCTGCGCGCTTTATTGCAGCAGCACCCGAATACGATTTTAAAGGATTTGGTTAACAAGCGGCTGGTTGAAGTTCAGGACAATCTCGGTCTGCACAATCTTTATATCGCCAATTTTTATTACAAACAATCGGTTGACCAGCAGAAAGGCGGACTCAAAGGAGCGCAGTCGCGTTATCGAGAAATTCTGGATAAGTTTCCGAATTTTACCTTTATGGACGAAGCCCTTTTCAAGCTCGCCGTGACTTATCAAGTCGAGGAAGAAACCGATCAGGCAGCCAGATATTTCCAGCAACTCGTGCGCGATTATCCGAACAGCGATTACGTCGAAAAATCCAAAGAGCAGTTGCAGCTTATCGGCGCGGAAGTTCCCCAAGCGAATCCCGAACGAACGAAAGTTCTGCCGCCGGAAAAGAAATCGTTCATTGCCAATTTCAAAAACGAACTTTTCGGGCTTTATCCGCTGACGATTGATAAAGACGGCGTTTTGATGACCGACGATTTCGATAAAACGAAATTTGAGCTGATTGACCAAATCATCGAAAATCAGGGCGACATCAACGCTTCGCAAATTCCGAAATCGCTGACGACCGTAATTTCTCAGCAAAAACCGGCGGCGCAGGTTCAGCCGCAGGCGCAGCAAAAATAAAAGCTGTAAGACGAAAAATTGACAGCGATGCCAAGGCGAACACTGATAAAAGAAATTTTTCTATTTTAATATTCCTGCTCGTCTCGGCATCTCTGTCGTTTTTTTAGTTTGGAAAAATGGAAGAAATCGCTCCCGAAAGTCTTTCTGCGCTCGAAAGCCGTTACCGCGCGACGGCGATGATAGTTTCGGCGCAAATCGTTTTCACGGTAATTCTAACCGGCGCGGTTTGGCTGCTTGCGCCGGCGACGGCAAATTCAATTTCAAGACAAACACAGATAACGCTCTGGGCGGCGATGATTTTTCTCGCCGCAGGAGCGTTTGTTTTGCGGCGAATGTTTTTTCGCTGGGACAGATTGAAAGATGTCGCAGTGCTGAAGGACATTACGGGACCGCTCAAAACTTTACAAAATAACGCGATTATTTTAGCGGTTTTTGCTACACTGTTGACGGTCATCGGATGCCTGGTTGCCGTTTAAGCGGCGAGGCATTCGAGGCGATTCGAGCCGAAATAGTTTCGTTAATCGTGTTTTCGGTAAATTACTCGCGCAAGTCAGTGTGGGAAAAAATCGTGGCGGGTCTGCGAAAAGGTGTAAAAGGTTTTTCAATGAAAAGTATAAAACTCAGTTTAATAATCTTCTCGACGCTCATCGGCTGGCAGACGAATTTCGCCCAAACCGGCAATGAGCCGCCGCCCATACCGGCGCGAACGCCACTGACGAATTCGGCGCCGAAAATTTCCGTCGCGGCTGCCAGAAATCTAGAGCAAATAACCGGCAAAACGCCCGTTTCGCGCGAGCGGCGTGAGCAGGCTTACGCCAAGCTGCTCGAAAGTCAGCGTCATATTTGGGCGATGCGCCCGTCGCGCCGCTCGCCTTCTCCGGCGACGAATAACGTCGCGTTGGCAAGACAAGCGCTGCAGAAAGCCGTCGAACTGAATCCGTTGTTAGCCGAAGCCTACACCGCGCTGGCTGAGTTGACCTTGCTGGCTCCGCCGTATGATTTGGAAGAAGCCGTCGCGCTCGCCTGTATCGCTGCTAAAATCGAGCCGGGAAATTTCGGCGCGCGGCGGATTTTAGCCAGGCTTTACACGATTAAAAGCCGCGGCAACGGCGGAACGCTCGACCCGGTTTGGGCGCAGAAAGCGATTTCCGAGTGGAAAGAAGTCGCGCGGCTCGACCCGCGCAACGCTGAAGCGTTCGCTTTTTTGAGCGACTTTTACGCCAGAACGAAAATGCCCGCCGAACGCATTGACGCGCTGAGAAAATGGCTGGCTTCAGCCACGCCGCTCGACCCGTATTTTTACAGCAGAGTGATGGGCGAGCGCGCTGACCTCTCGCCCGAAGGCGCGACGGTCAAATACGGTCAAGCGCTGCTCGAATCAGGCGAGACGCGCGAAGCAATCGAAGTTTTGAGCCGCGCCGTCGCCGACAATTCCGATAACGAAGAAGCCGTCGAACAGCTTCGGCGCGGCGTCGAATCGGCGGACGCCGCCGCGGTAGCGATCGCTGTTCCGGCTTTGCAGCAAGCCGTCTATGCCAATCCCGAAAATATATCTTTAGTAGAAATTTTAACGAAACTCCAAATGCGGACCGGAAAACAGTCGGAAGCGTTGGAAACCGTCCGCTCGCTCCGCGCCCGCAATAAAGATAATTATTCGCTGTTGCGACTCGAAGCGAAAATTTTAGCCGACAGCGGAAAAACCGACGAAGCCGTAGCGCTCGTGAAATCTTTAATCGGAAAGAAAGCGTCGGCTCAAACCGCTCCCAAAACGACCGGCGGAGACAGCAACGAAATCGTGCTTGATTCGTTAATGTTTGATGATTTTTCAAATTATCTGTATATCGCCAACCTCTACAGCCAGGCGCGGCGTGGCAAAGAAGCCGTCGAAGCCGTCAATCAGGCGCTAGCGGCGACGCAAAACCCGGAACGCAAAGAAATCGCTCGACTGACTCTGGCGACCGTGCAGCAAACAAACGGCGATTTTCGCGGCGCGGAAGAAACCCTCCGCGGAATTCTGGCAAACACGCCGCGCAACCCGATTGCGCTCAACAATCTCGGGTATTTTCTGACTGAACGCGACGAGAAACTCAGCGAGGCTCTGAAACTTATCGAGCAAGCGGTTGAGATTGACCCGGCAAATCCCTCGTATCTGGATAGTTTGGGCTGGGCTTATTTCAAACTCGGAAATCTGCCGGAAGCTGAGAAACACCTCAAAGCGGCTCTGCAGGTTGACGATTCTTCTTCGACGATTCACGAACATCTCGGCGACGTTTACCAAAAACAGGGAAAGCCGGACGCGGCGAAAGCGGCGTGGCGAAAAGCTTTGACGCTGGCTTCGGAAACAGAGGAAATAAACCGCCTGAAAACCAAACTCGAAGCGAAAAATTCAAAATAGTTTTACTCTTCGTAAATTTTACTTTCCGGCGCTGCCGTCGGTTTTTGATTTTCGTCTGATTTTTGGAAATCAAAACGCTTTGCCAGTTTTTTATAATTGGCAAGATTTTTCTAAGAAAAAATGCCGACAGCAAAATTAGAAGGTTGACTCTACTGAATCAACCAAAACCTTAAACGATAAACGGCAACTCCGCAGCGATGCGGAAGACGCAAAATCGTGAGTCTCAAAACAAGCGTTTGAGATTGTCTGATTACCGAAGTGAGGTTAAATGAAAAACAAATTTTTTTTGTTTCTACTCGTCCTGACGTTTTCTCAAACCGCGTTTCCGCAAAACGCCGCCAGCGAAAAACCCAAAGCGTATCTTTTTAGCAGCAGCGGCGAAAACCGTTCGGCTTTGAATCGCCCGCGAATTTATCCATCAGAATCGGCAAAACCCGCCGAAAAATCAAAAGCGACAAACGCCTTCGACCTCGAACGGCGAGCGTTTGAACTGATTAACCGACAGCGGGCAGTTATCCGATTGGAAGCATTAGTATGGAGCGACGAGGCGGCGAAAATCGCCCGGCTGCATTCGGAAAATATGGCGAATTATAATTTTTTCAGCCATACAGGAATAGATGGCTCGATGGTTAACGACCGCGCCGATTCGTTCGGGGTCAGAAAATGGCGGGCGATTGGCGAAAATATCGCCTACAATCAAGGCTTTGAAAATCCGGTCGAATTCGCCGTCGAGCGTTGGATGCAGTCGCCGAAACACCGAGACAATTTGCTCAACAGCCGCTGGAAAGAATCGGGCATCGGCATCGCCGTAACAGCCGACGGAACATATTATTTCACCGAAGTATTTCTGGCGAGAAATTAACAAACTTAACAATCAGAAAAACGAATGATGAAGCGAACCGTTGGTTTGCTTCATTTTTTTTCTTTATTTATGCTAAAACAGATGCCTGAAAATTCGTTCACTCTGCCGTCGTTCGCCAAAATAAATTTATTCCTTCGCGTCTTCGGCAAGCGTGCCGACGGCTTTCACGAAATCTGTACGATTTTTCAAACCGTTTCGCTTTGCGATTATTTGACTTTCAGCGAAGCCCAAGCGATAACTCTGACTTGCAGCGACGACAAAATCCCGATTGATGACGAAAATTTAATCGTCAAAGCGGCGAAAGTTTTGCGGGAGAATTACGCGGTTAAAAAGGGAGCGAAAATTCATCTCGAAAAGCATATTCCAGCGCCTGGCGGACTCGGCGGCGGTTCTTCAAACGCGGCGGTCGCGCTGCTCGCGCTCGTCAGACTCTGGAATATTACGGTAAGTTTTGAAGAATTGCGCGCGATTGGAAAAACGCTCGGCTCGGACGTGCCGTTCTTTTTCTCCGGCGGCACGGCGCTCGGCACAGGACGCGGCACAGAGATTTTTCCGCTCGAAGATTTTGGGGAAAATTATATTCTAATCGCCGCTCTGAAAATTGACATTTCAACCGGCAAAGCCTTCGCCCGCCTGAGCGCGCCTGACTTGACAAATAAAAGCTCAAAAAGTATTCTTCAAATTTGCCGCGCGGAAGCGAATTCGCTTTATTTACGGCAGACGGCGTTAACGAATGATTTTGAGCGAGTGATTTTTGAAATCGAGCCGAGGATTGGGAAAATCAAGGAAAAACTTTTTTCCTGCGGCGCAAAACGCTCCTTGCTTTCGGGCAGCGGAGCGAGTGTTTTCGGCATTTTCGAGACGGACGAGGAACGGCGAAACGCGCTCGAATTGCTGCAAGAGGAAAACTGCCGCGTGTTTCCGGTAGAGACAATTTCGCGGCTTGCGTATCATAATTTTCTCGGATTCGGTAAGGATTTTGTTTGATAACGATTTGTGATTTTTGTTGGGGCGTAGCCAAGTGGTAAGGCACCGGTTTTTGGATCCGGCATTCGTAGGTTCGAGTCCTCCCGCCCCAGCCATTTTTCCGAAAAAAAGCGACGGGCAACTTGAACGGGTAAAAGTTGCTCGTCATTTATTTATATTTGCAGAAGCGAATGAGCGTGACGGGCAATATCAAAATTTTTTCGGGCAACGCGCATCCAGAATTGGCAGAAGAAATCTGTCATCATTTGAGTTGCGATTTGGGAAAATCGAGCAACGGCAGGTTTTCCGACGGTGAGTTTAATTTTAAGATTGAAGAAAATGCGCGCGGTGCCGACGTTTTTATTATCCAGCCGACTTGCCCGCCGACCGACCGAAATTTGATGGAACTGCTGATTATGCTAGACGCTTTCGGTCGCGCTTCAGCGGAACGGGTAACAGCGGTCGTGCCGTATTTCGGTTACGCGCGTTCGGACAAAAAAGACCGTCCGCGCGTTCCGATTGCCGCTAAACTGACGGCGAATCTGATTACGACGGCGGGCGCGGAACGGGTTTTGACAATTGATTTACATGCTTCGCAGATTCAGGGATTTTTCGATATTCCGGTTGACCATTTATACGCTGCGCCGGTTATCGTAAATTATTTTCAGGAGAACCCGATTGAAAATATGATTGTCGTCGCGCCGGACACTGGCGGCGCGGAACGCGCCCGTGCTTATGCGAAAAGATTGAATACTGGCTTGGCTTTATGCGATAAACGACGTGAACGGGCGAACGTCGCCGAAGTGATGAACATTGTCGGCGACGTTCGCGACAAAAATTGTTTGATAATTGACGATATGTGCGATACGGGCGGCACGATTTGCAAAGTCGCCGATGCCTTGCACAAAAGCGGCGCGGCGAGCATCTACGCTTGTTTCACGCACGCGGTTTTATCAGGCAAAGCGGTCGAGAATTTGAGTAGCTCGCATCTGAAAAAAGTTATCGTCACTAATACGATTCCGCTTTGCGAGAAAGGGAAAGCACTTGAAGCCGACGGCAGAATCGAAGTTTTGAGCGTGGCGAAATTGCTCGCTTCGGGAATCAAATCAATCCACGACGAAACGAGCGTTTCGTCATTATTCATTTAGAATTGGCTTCAGATTTCAGGCGATTGACTTGAAACTTGAAACCTGAAACTTAAAAATATGGCAGAGAAAGTTGTAGTAAAAGCAGAAAAAAGAGAAGGGCGCGGCAAGAACGACTCGCGGCGGCTACGCGCTGCGGGAAAAATTCCGATCTCGATTTACGGCGCCGGCGCGGAAGCGGTGGCGGCAGTTGTTGAATTGAAAGATTTGGCGGCGATTTTGCGCTCGGATTCGGGACAGAACACGATTTTTACGATTGATATGGTCGGCGAAGGCACGGGCGATGTGATTTTTCACGACCGCCAGATTGACGCGCTCAGAGGTCGGCTCGTTCACGCCGATTTGCGCCGTTTAGCGAAGGGCGAAAAAATCGAAGTTACAGTGGCGATTCATCTCGTCGGCGAAGCCATCGGACTCAAGGAAGAAGGCGCGGTTCTGAATCAGCAGCTCAGAGAAATCAAAGTTTTGTGCGAGCCGAGCCAAATTCCCGAATTCCTGGAAGTTGACGTGACTGACTTAAATGTCGGCGAATCAATTCACGTCTCGGATATGAAAATCGGCGAAGGCGTCGAAGTTCACGAGTTGCCCGAATCGGTCGTCGTTTCAATTGTCGTCGTCAAGGAAGAAGAACTCGAACCACAACTCGAAACGCCGGCTGAACCGGAAGTTATCGGCAAAGACGAAAAAGACGACGAAGGCGGCGAAGGCTAATCTATGTTTTCAGATTGCGATTTTTTTGTTTATGAATCGGTCGTCTGAAACGAATTGGTTAATCGTCGGTTTGGGAAATCCGGGCGCGCGCTACGAAAAAACCAGGCATAATCTCGGTTTTATGCTCGTTGATTGGCTAGCGCGTGAATTTCAGACGCAAGTCAAACGCGAAGAATGCCGCTCGCTCATCGGACGCGCCGAAATTGAAAATCAAAAAGTCGAACTCGTCAAGCCGCAGACTTTTATGAATTTGAGCGGCGAAGCAATTGGCTGCCTGCTGAAGAAGGAAACGCGTAGCCGGGAAAAGTTGATTGTTATAAGCGATGATTTAGCTTTGCCGCTCGGGACGCTGCGACTGCGCGCAAAAGGTTCGGCGGGCGGACACAACGGTTTAAAATCAATTATCGGATGTTTGCGAACCGAAGAATTTATCCGGTTAAGAATCGGGATTCAGCCCGAACATCCGCTCAGAGATACAAAAGATTTCGTCTTGGAAAATTTTTCCAAAATGCATTTTGAAACAGTCGAAAAAGTTTTAGAACAAAGCGCCGAAGCGATTCGCGCCGTCTTGTCTGACGGCATTGAAAAAGCGATGGCGCAATTTAATTAACAAACCTTCTTGCTTCAACCAAAAGCGTTGAGGCTTGAACAGCCAAAAGGAGGAAAAATGGCAAATAGAACTTACGAGGTGATGTATATCGGTACGCCGGAGACGGCGGACGAAGACATTACGAAGCTGAACGAAGCAATTCAGCAAATGATCGAAAAGGAAGGGGGCACGGTCGTCAAAACCGAAGCAATGGGTCGGCGCAAACTCGCGTATCCGATTCAGAAAAAAACCGAAGGTCATTACACTTTGTTTGAAATCGAAGGTTCGGGGCAGGAAATCGCCGAGCTTGAACGAAGGTTTCGCGTCAATGACGCAGTGATGCGGTTCATTACCGTGCGCGTTGACGAAGACCGTAAAAAGGCGGCGAAGTGGACTGCGAAACGCGAAAACCGGCAATCGCGCCGCCGCGGTTCTTCGTCGAATTTCGGCGAGAATCAAGCGAATCAAACTCAGGATAATCAATAGGAGAGAAAATGGCAGACAATAGAGAAAGAAACGACGACGTAATTGCAGACTTGAACGATATTGATTTGAATGCGGTCAGCGAATTGAAAAACGAACGAATGCCGCCGCGCCGGTTTCAACGCCGTCGCCAAAGTCAATTCGTTCCCGATTATATTGATTGGAAGGACGTTGATTTTTTGAAACGGTTTATTCCCGAACGCGGTAAAATTCTGCCCCGACGAATTTCGCAAATTTCCGCCAAAGATCAGCGCCGCGTCGCGCAGGCGATCAAACGCGCCCGCTCGATGGCTTTGATTCCGTTTGTCACCGACTAGAGAAAGGAGAATTTAGAATTATGGCAACGACAACCATTTTATTACGCGAAGACATTGACAATCTGGGCGGACGCGGCGAAGTCGTCAAAGTAAAATCGGGTTACGCCCGAAATTATCTGCTTCCGAAGGGAATTGCGACTTTGGCGACTAAGGGCAACGTCAAGCAAATTGACCGCGAGCGCGAATCGCTGCTGAAAAAAGCCGCGACCGAGAAATCAACCGCCGAGGCGCAAGCCGAACAAATGCGCGGCATCTCGCTCGCATTCGAGCGCAAAGCCGGCAAAGACGGAACGCTCTTCGGCTCGGTAACTTCGATGGACATCGCCGAAGCTCTGCAGGCGCGCGGCTACGAAATTGACCGTCGCAAAATCAATTTAAAAGACACGATTAAAGGAACCGGCGATTATAAGGCGGGCGTCAAACTGCACCGCGAAGTAACGCTGGAAATTCCCGTCACCGTCACAGCCGAAGGCGGCGCGGAAAAATCATCTAAAGTCGAAACCGCCGCCGAAGCGACCGACGAGCAAGAAAAAGTTGTAGAAGATTCTGTGAAAAACGCGGGCGACGAAGCGGAAAGCCAATAAACAAAGGAAAATCAAAAGCAGACAAATCTTTGTTCGCCCGCTCGATTTATATTATTATCTAAAGACTGCGAGTTTGATTTTTCAACTTGCAGTCTTTTTCTATTGATAAATATACCGAAAAATCAGTTTTCCGTAGTTTGCAGTCAACTCCTGACCACCGACCACTGACCACTGACCACTGAATAATGGCGACACCGTTTCCTGAAACAACGCGCGAACAATTTCTCGAACGCCCGCTTCCGTCCAGTCCCGACAGCGAGCGCGTGATTTTGGGCGCGATTCTCCTCGATAACGAACTGATCACGCAAGCCATCGAACAAATTTCTCCTGAAGATTTCTATTCGCCGAACAATCGCCGCATTTTCAAAGCAATGACGACGCTGTTTGAAAAAGGCGAGCGCATAGACCCGATTCTCATCGGCGAAGAACTCAAAAAAGACGGCTCGATTGATTCGATCGGCGGCGTGGCGACCATCACCAATTTAACTTACGGCTTGCCGCATTTTTCAGACATTTTCGATTACACGAAAGTCGTCAAAGACAAGGCGATGACGCGCAACCTCATCAAAGTCTGCAATCAAATCACCAGCGAAGCTCTCGCCGAAGAAGAAGACGCGGAAATGATTCTCGATCACGCCGAGCAGTTGATTTTCGCGCTCGCCGACGAGAAAACCCGCCAAGGTTTCTCGCACGTCCAGCCGATTGCCGAAACAGTTCTCGCAAAAGTTCAGGAATTCGCCAAACGCGAGTCGCACGCGCTGACCGGACTCTCGACCGGCTTTCGAGATTTGGATGAGAAAACTTCCGGCTTGCAACCGAGCGATTTGATTATCGTAGCGGCTCGTCCGTCAATGGGCAAGTGCCTGGAAGCAAATAGCTTAGTAGTTTTGGGCGACGGAAGCGCAGCAACTATCGAAGAAATCTGCAAGCGAAAATCGGCGAAACTTTTAACGCTCAAAGAAGATTACAAATTCAAGCAAATCGAGGCGAGCGATTTTATTGACGACGGAATCAAACCCGTTTTTCGAGTGACGACCAAGCTCGGACGCGAAATCGAAACAACGATAACTCACCCGTTTTTAACAATCGGCGGCTGGCAAAAACTCGAAGAGTTAAAAGTCGGAAATAAAATCGCAGTACCGCGCATAATAAATGTTTTCGGGCAAAACGAGTGGCGCGAGTGCGAAGTCAAAATTTTAGGATATTTGCTCGGCGATGGCTGTCTTACTAAACATTCACCCGAATTTACGGTTGGTAAAGTCAATTTAAAGAATGATTTCGTTGAAAGCATTAATGATTTCGGCGGAGTCGAAACTGTCCAATCAAACTCATTCGACCGAACATTCGCTTTTCGCATCCGCAAAGTCGGCGGTAAAACCAGAGGCATAAACGCTCTGACCGTTTGGCTGAAAACTTTGGACGTTTACGGCTGCGACAGTCATCAGAAATTTATCCCGAAAGAAGTTTTTACATTAAAAAAAGAACTCGTTGCCGTTTTCTTAAATCGTCTTTTCGCAACTGACGGCTGGGCGAGTGTTCTCACCACTGAGCAAGTCCAACTCGGTTATGCTTCGGTCAGCGAAAAAATGATTCGCCAAGTCCAGCATCTCCTTTTGCGTTTCGGCGTGATTGCCAAGTTAAAAAAACGCGCCGTGAAATACAAAGACGGGAGAAATACGGCTTGGCAGATTGATATTACCGACGCGCTTTCGATCAGAACTTTTATCCGCGAAATTGGCATTTACGGCAAAGAGGCGGCGCTGGAACTCGCTTTAGAAAAGCTCGAAAACAGAAATTACCAAACGAATGGCGATTTGATTCCAATCGAGATTTGGGAAAATATCGAGCAGTCGAAAGGCGCGGAATCTTGGTCATCGTTAGCGAAACGCGCCGAAATCAAAGGACACACCAACATTCACGTCGGCAAACGCGCGCCGACGCGCGGACGTTTGGGGAATTTGGCAACGGCTTTGGAAAACGAAACTCTGCACAATCTGGCACAGAGCGAAGTTTATTGGGACGAAATCGTTTCGATTGAATACGCGGGCGAAAAGCAGGTTTACGATTTAACGATTCCCGAAACGCATAACTTTGTCGCCAATGACATTTGCGTTCACAATACGGCTCTGTGTCTGACTTTGGCGCAAAACGCCGCGATAATCGAAAATGCCGTCGTCGCAGTTTTCAGTTTGGAAATGTCGAAAGAGCAGCTTGTGATGAGAATGCTCAGCAGCGAAGCGAGAGTGGACGCGCACCGTTTTCGCACCGGATACTTGACGCGCGATGAATGGGGCAGACTTGCCGAATCAATCGGGACGCTTTCAAACGCCAGGATTTTTATTGACGACACGCCTGGCATTTCTGTTCTTGAAATGCGCGCGAAAACGAGACGTTTGTTTACCGAGCAGAAAAAGCTGGATTTGATTGTCGTTGATTATATGCAGTTGATGTCGGGCGGCAAGCGCACCGAATCGCGTCAGCAGGAAGTTTCGCAAATCTCGCGCGAACTGAAAGGTTTGGCAAAAGAAATGAACGTGCCGATAATCGCCTTGTCGCAATTGTCGCGCGCCCCCGAAGCGCGTAATCCACCGAAACCGATGATGTCGGATTTACGCGAATCGGGCAGCATCGAGCAAGACGCCGACGTAGTGGCGTTTATTTACCGCGAGGATTATTACAAACCTTCGGAGGAAAACGCGGGTATTGCCGAACTTTTGATTGCCAAACAGCGCAACGGTCCGACGGGAACGGTTAAGCTGGCGTTTTTAAAGGAATTTACGAGATTTGAAAATTATTTCGGAGAATGACGGAATTTTCGATTGGCAATTTGCAATTTCTGGTCAGCGAAAATTAAATTATAAAAATCGAGAGCAAAATATGAGCGAAGATTTAAGTTATCCGATTGGACGATTCGATAAAAATTACGAATTTACGCCGGAGTTGAAAAAACAATTCGTCGGTGAAATCGTTGAACTTCCGCGTAATTTAAAAGCGGCAGTCGAAAATTTGACGGACGAGCAGCTCGACACGCCGTATCGTCCCGGTGGCTGGACGGTGCGGCAGACGGTTCACCACGTCGCCGACAGTCATCTTAATTCGCTGGTTCGTTTCAAACTCGCGCTGACCGAAGAGGCGCCGACGATTCGCCCGTATTACGAAGACCGCTGGGCGGAGTTGGCGGATAGCTTTTTGCCAATCGAACCGTCGCTGGCAATTACGGAGAATCTGCATCTGCGCTGGACGACGCTGCTCGATTCGATGAGCGACGAAGATTTTTGCCGAAAATTGATTCATCCCGAATCGGGCGAATGGACTTTAGGGCAGATGCTCGGACTTTACGCCTGGCACGGTCGTCACCACACGGCGCACATCACGCGGTTGCGCGAGAGAAACGGTTGGCAATCGTAACTTGTTTTTCATATTTCGGGCTGCGAATTTGAATGCCTAGTATCGAGTTTGAAAACGCGCGAAGTTAGATTAGAATGAGAAAAAATTAAAAGGAAATTAACAAAATGTCCGCCGAAATCGAATCTAATCGTTTATTGTCGCTCGATGTATTTCGCGGAATGACCATTGCCGGAATGGTTTTGGTCAATAATCCGGGAACGTGGAGCCAAATTTATTCGCCGCTCAAGCACGCCGAATGGCACGGCGCGACGCCAACCGATTTCGTTTTTCCGTTCTTCTTGTTCATCGTCGGGATTTCGATTACGCTGGCGCTCGGCAAGCGCGTCGAGAGCGGCGGAATTAACCGCGATATTTACACCAAGATTCTTCGCCGCGCGCTGATCATCTTCGCGCTCGGGTTATTTTTAGCGGCGTTTCCTTTTTATAATTTCAGCAAAGGTGAATGGTTCGACATCTCAAACCTCCGCATTATGGGAGTTTTGCAGCGCATCGCGGTTTGTTACTTCGTCGCGTCGCTTATTTTCATTCGCACGAATTGGAAACAGCAAGCGACAATCGCCGGCGCGCTGCTGTTGGTTTATTGGGCGCTGATGACTCTGATAAGCGTCCCCGGCTGCGAAGTTGCGACTTTTAATGACAAGGCTTGCAATCTTGCGGCGTATCTTGACCGTGTGATTTTAACGGAAAATCATATCTGGAAATCGTCGAAGGTTTTCGACCCCGAAGGAGTTCTTTCAACCATTCCGGCAATCGCCACCACTTTGGCAGGGGTTCTATGCGGACATTGGCTTCGCAGCCGGCGAGACGATTATGAACGAGTAGCGGCGATGTTTTTTTTCGGCGTGATTCTGACGGCGCTCGGCTGGGCTTGGAACTTCTGGTTTCCGATTAACAAATCGCTCTGGACGAGTTCCTATGTGCTTTACACGGCTGGCTTGGCGCTCTGTTTTCTCGGTATTTGTTACTGGCTGGTTGACATCAAAAATTATAAAAGGTGGGCGAAACCGTTCGTCATTTTCGGCGTGAACGCGCTCGCGCTGTTCGTCTTTTCCGGTTTGATGGCGAAACTTTTCGGAATAATCCGAGTCGGCGCGGACGCAGAAGGCAAATCAATTCCCCTACAAAAATGGATTTTCGATTCGATTTTTATGCCGTTCGCTTCAGCGATTAACGCATCCTTGATGTATGCTATTTCATATATTATATTGTGGCTTTTTCTGATGTGGCTTTTGTATCGAAAGCGAATTTACATTAAAGTTTGAATTTTAACGCGCGGCGGATTTTGTCTGTCGCGGTTTAACAGCGAGGCACCGAAATGAATTTTTCCCGACGCGATTTTATCAAAACGGCTGGTCTGACGCTCGGCGCGTTGACCGTCTTGCCGTCATGGATTTACGAAGCCGAAGCCGAAACGCTTCGGGCGTTTGAGGTCAATAAAAACAATCTGGCGGACATCGCGCTTTCGACCGCGAAAAAACTCGGCGCAACATACGCCGACGTGCGCATCAATCGTTATCGTCTCGAAGGGATTTCCACGCGCGAAAAGCAAGTGCAAAACGTCCAGCGCGGGCAAAATTTCGGCTTCGGCGTGCGCGTCTTGGTCAAAGGAACTTGGGGGTTTGCCGCCAGTCCGAATGTGACCGAAGCGGAAGTGCGGCGCGCGACGACCGAAGCGGTTGAAATCGCCCGCGCGAATTCGGCTTTTCAGAAAAAACCGATTGAAATGGTCGTCGCTCCGAAAGTAACGGCGAATTGGAAAAGCTCCTATCTCAAAGACCCGTTCGACGTTCCGGTTGACAACAAAATCGAATTTTTGCTGAAGCTCAACGAAGCGGCGCTGGCGGTCAAAGGCGTGAGTTTCGTCAATTCTTCAATGGCTTGGGTCAACGAGCAGAAGTTTCTCGCAACAAGCGATGGCTCGCGCATCGAGCAGTATCTGATTCGCGGCAATCCGTCCTTTACCGTGACCGCGACTGACCGCGCGACCGGCGATTTTCAAACGCGCAATTCGTTGCGCGAAGGTCAAAGCATCGGTTACGAATACATCGAAAATCACGATTGGTTCGGCGAAGCGAAACTGGCAGGCGAAGAAGCCGTGATGAAGCTGACAGCCAAAACCGTCGAGCCGGGAAAATATGATTTGGTTTTGCATCCGTCGCATTTGTTTTTGACGATTCACGAATCGGTCGGACATCCGACGGAACTCGACCGCGCATTACTTTGGGAAGCCAACTATGCCGGAACGAGTTTTTTGACGCCGGACAAAACCGGCAAATTACAATTCGGCTCGAAAATCATTAATTTCGTCGCCGACCGAACGCAGCCTTTGGGACTTGCCACCGTCGCTTACGACGACGAAGGCGTCGCCGGACAAAAATGGCATCTCGTCAAAGACGGCATTTTTGTAGATTGGCAAACGACGCGCGATCTGGCGCCGCTCGTCGGGAAAAAATCTTCTTACGGCTGTCTGCACGCCGACAGTTGGGGCAGCGTTCCGTTTCCGCGAATGCCGAATGTTTCATTAGAACCGGCGAAGGAAAACGTCTCGCAAGACGATTTAATCGCGGGCGTCGAACGCGGAATTATGATTTACGGGCGCGGCAGCTATTCGATTGACCAGCAGCGTTACAATTTTCAATTCGGCGGGCAAACTTTCTGGGAAATCAAAAACGGCAAAATTGCCGGAATGCTGAAAGATGTCGCTTATCAATCGCGCACGACCGATTTTTGGGGCGCGTGCGACGCGCTCGGCGGCGCGTCAACTTATTTGATTCCCGGCAGTTTCAACGACGGCAAAGGCGAACCCGGACAATCGAACGCCGTTTCGCACGGCTGCCCGTCGGCACGTTTTCGTGGTATCAATATTTTGAACACTGCCGCTCAACCGCTAAGTTAAAAAGAGGATTGTAAGAAATGTTATTAACCGAACAAGAAGCTAAAGCGATCACCGACAAGTTACTTTCGATGGTCAAAGCCGACGACGCGAGCGTGAGCGTCGGCAGCGATAAACTTTCTCATCTGCGCTTTGCCCGCAACGCTTTTTTAACGAGCGGTCAGCGAATGGGACGCGGCGCAAACATCACGGTTTGGATCGAGGGAAAACGCGGCGCGTCTTCGACTAATGATACAGACGACGCGAGTTTGAAGACGATGGTCGAACAAGCCGAGCAGCTCGCTCGGCTCGCGCCGCTCGACCGCGAATACCTGCCGACTTTGAAAGCGCAAACTTACAAACCCGTCAGCGGCTACGTCGAAGCGACGGCGAATATTTCTTCGACCGCCCGCGCCAAAGCCGTCGGCGACATTTTGGCTGAGTGCGAAAAATCCGGCGTCATCGGCGCGGGCTTTCATCAAGCCAGAGCGCAGACAGGCGCATCGGCGACCAAAAACGGAAATTTTGAATACGAACGCTCCTCGTCAGTCAGCCTTTCGGTGACGACGCGAACAGCGGACGGCACGAGTTCTGGCTATTTCCTGCGCAGTCATTACGATGTCAATCGGCTCGACACGATGCGCATCGCGCGCGAAGCTATCCGCAAAACGCTCGAAGGACGAAACGCGCGCGCGCTTGAGCCGGGCAGCTACACGGTCGTTCTCGAACCGCAAGCCGTCGCCGATCTGCTAGGTAATCTTTCGTTCGGATTCAACGCGCGCAACGCCGACGAAGGGCGCAGCCCGTATTCCGCGCCGGGCGGCAAAACTCGTCTCAACGAGCGAATTTTTGACGAGCGAATCAGCGTTTTGAGCGACCCGTGGAACCAGGAGATTCCCGGCTCGCAGTCGGCGCAGGGCGGCATTCCGGCGCAGAAAATTTACTTGGTGAAAGACGGACGGCTGGAGAATTTGATTTACACGCGCTTCTGGGCGCAGCGGCAGTCGAAAGAACCGACACCGGGACCGGTCAACACAATTTTGGAGACGAGCGGTAAAACTTCGACGATCGAAGAAATGATCGGTTCAATGAAACGCGGTTTGATCATCAGCCGTTTCTGGTATATCCGCTCGACCGACCAGCGCACGGCGAGTTTGACCGGCTTGACGCGCGACGGCGTGTGGTTCGTCGAAAACGGGAAAATTCAATATCCGGTCAAAAATTTTCGCTTTAACCAATCAATCATCCAAATGCTCGCGCCGGGCAACGTCGAGCTGGTCGGCGCGCCGGAGCGCGTCGGCGGTTCCGAAAGCGGCAATGCTTCGCTGCTGCCCGCGCTCAAACTCAAAGCGTTTAATTTCACTTCGCAATCGGAAGCCGTCTGAAAAACTCTTTCAGTTGACAGTTTAAACATTAAACGCGCGAATCGCACTGGCGAGTTCTGTTTCAAGACGCTCTTTTTCGGCTTCGAGCGTTTTGCGTTCCTTTTCCATTGCTTCGAGGCGCGTTTCCTGATCATTGGCTTTTGCGATGTAACGCGCGATCAGCGTTTTCGCTTCAGGCGTTTTCGACAGCGCTTCGATGTTTTCGCGCAGACGTTTCTGGTCTTCCTCGATTTGATCCGCTTCCTGTTCAAAAGTTTGCAGTTTCTGGTCAATTTGATTCATCTGCGTTCGCAAATCAATCAATTTTTCGAGCCGCGCTTTCGTCTCAGCGTTGATATATCGGCGCGTGAGAAACAGTTCCAAATCTGTGCGCGAAAGATTCGTCAGCGCGTAACTGTCCATCAAAGCCTGTTGTTCGGAGACGTTGATTTCTTTTTTATCGAAAGCCGCAAGCTCGACTTTGAAGCGGTAATAACGCTGCGTCGTGATGTCGGGCTTCGGCGTGTCGTCGGAAAGTTCCCAGCCTTGCCGCACCGGATGTTCGATGTAAACGACGCGCGGGCGTTCGGTTTGATTTTGCAGAATGTAGGTTTTTTTCTCTTGCCGGAAATAATGAACCTGGAACACGCCGTTCAGAATTTTGATGAGTTTGGCGGGCAGACTGTCCTCTTCCCGCCGGATGGTGATGTTCGTTCCCAAATCGAGCGCGAAGGAAATGAACCGCTGTTCTTTCGGTTTCAGGCGTTCCATCAAAGCCTCGCCCGCGTAGGCGTTGCCGTCCAAAACGGTCAGACTTCCACCTTCAAAGGTGAGCGGCGTGGTGTTGACGAGCTTCATTCCGCCCATTGGTCGGTCGCGGCGCACCGTCTCGTTGTAAATCGAAACGCGCTCGCCGTCCATCGTCGTCTGCACAATCGGAATCAACGCCGAACGGTCGCGCAAAACCGTCACCGGTTGCTCGATTTTATATTCAAACAAATCGCCGATGTCGTCGCCGGTCGCGGCGGTCGTCACGCCGGAGTTTCCGCTGGTCAAAGCGTTGCTGACCGAAGTCGTTGTCGCGCCGTCAATAATCATACTATTTTGAGCCATACCTGCCGACATTTGATTTTGCGAGGAACCTCTGCCGTTCATCGGTAAACTTTGCACTTGCCTGGCTGTTACATCAACCGTTGCCGAAACGCCGCCGACCGGAAGCGAAAGACGCAGATTATTAGTTTGCCCGCCGCCGACTTGGACGTTTGAGACTCTTAAAGTTTGAAAGCCGTTGGCGAAAGCCGAAACCGTATAATTTCCCGCGCCGAGTTGCGCCGTTTGAAAGTTTCCGTTTGAATCGGTCGAGATGCGTTGTTCCGCACCGGTCGAATCGTTTCTGATCGTGATGGTCGCGTTCGGAACAATCGCTCCGTTCGGGTCAACGACCGTTCCCGTAATCGAATCGGGCGAATTGTTCGAGCTGATTCCGTCTTCGTAAATCTGCGGCGTGAGCCTCAAATCATTAGGAATCGGGACGACGGGACGATACCGAAAGAACGGCTGCTGAATCGGTTGAATAAAAGAAATCGGCGTTCCCGAAACAAGGGAAAGGTTGACGTTTTCCCAATCTTCATCGCTCACGTTATCAACAATCGCCCAGCCTTGAAAAAACGGTTTGCCCGCCTGGTCAAGCACGACGCGGTAAGTCGTTTTCCAAATCGGCGCGGCAATCGTGTAGCTGACGATCATCTCGCGCTGACCCGCGCCCTCGCTCGTTACGGTGATGGTTTTCGCATCGCGTCGCCTTGCCGAAGCGGTCGCGTTAGCAAATTCGTTGACATCTTTGACCGTGCCGTTTTCCAGAAGTTTGACTGAACGCACCTCGCTTAAATCGAAACTTGAAATTTCACCGTTATCTGCGGCAACGACAAGAAATCGCGCTTGGCGCGCCGGACGATCTTTGTCGCCCGGCACGTCGCGTTTCTCGACGGTCAAGATCGAGCCGATTACAGTCCCGCCGTTCGCGGCAACCGATACTTTCGCGCCTTGCAGTTGCGCCAAAACTCCGGCGAGTCCGCCGTTCGCGCCGTCGCTGACCGAATTAATCGAGAAGGGAATCTCCGCCATTTTCGCCGACGGCGGCGCAGACGAATTATAAGAAACCGCGCCGATTCTGCCTTGTCCCAAATCAAGCACGATCATTGATTTCAAAACGTCGTCCACCTGCGATTGCTTAAACGACAGATTGACTTCCGCGTCGCCCGAAACCACGCCGCGACGTTCGACGTAAGCCACGCCGTTAGAGTAAAGAATAACGCGCCGAATCGGAAGAGAATTTACAGCGGCGCGGTTCGTTTCGGCGCTCGAAGTTTGTCCCGAAAGCAGGTTTCGTTTCGCCGAACGAATTTGCGCTTGAACGGAAAACGAACACACTAATACTAAAGAGAGAAGGATTCTAATTTGCATTTTTTGTTTCCTGTTTGTGATTTGAAGTTCGAGTCAGCCAATGGCAAAGATGAGTTCAAACGAAATTTAGTTTGCCCGGCGCGGGAAAAGAATTGAGTCGCCGGCAAATTATTATATATTAATTTTTCACCGCGATAACTTAAAAAAGCGCATTTTTGAAAAAACTTTTTTTCAAACGCCCATTGAGTGATGAGGTTTTATCTTTTGATTGGCGGCTTTTAATTCTGCGATGGTGGACTGTTCCTGTTCGATTTGCAGCGGCAGACGGGCGAAAACCTTTTTGATTCTATTTTAAGTAGTTAAATTATTTGGATTGCTGCTTGCTGTCTTGCTCAGTTTTGAACTTGTCCAACTCCGTCTTAAACTTGCGGCATTCTCTCGCCATCGCCGCCGTGTCGCCCTGATGTTCCGCGATGCTCTGCTTTAACCTTTCACGGATTTTATTCAGCGCGTATTCGCGGGCGGCGCGGGTGACGAAATCATCGTCCGGCGATTTCGCTTGGTCGGCGAAAAAATTAAATACCTCGTCGCATTCGGGAACGCCGATTTTGCTTTCGCCGACCGTCGAATCAATCGCTTTGTCCGACAGCGTTCGGTTGTCGCCCGCCGCCGAATTTGAACTGCCCTCAAGCGGATTGTAAAAACTACAGCCCAAAACCGAGATGAATAAAACCGCTAAACTCGCCGAAAAAACAAATTTATTTTTCATAATTTTATCTGTCAAATTTCTATCTGGTATTTTCCGCTCTGCCGACAAAATCGCAAACTTCTTTGGCAATTCTCTTACGAGCGCAGCGGCTTAATCGTTCGCGCGAATTGAAAAAGAAACCGGTTGCGCCGCAGAATTTCGATTCTGTTCAAAGCGTAAAGGTTGACGTTTTCCCGGTCGCCGTAAACGGTCGAAAAAGCGGCGACGTAACCGGCGCGTTTTACCGCGTTCTGCGCCGCCGCAGTGCAGAATCCCGCCGGATAAGCGAAAACTCGACAAGGCTTTTGCAGCAGGTTTTCGATTTCTTTTTTCGACTCCGTGACCTCGAATTCGACTTCTTCATCGGGAACTTGGTGCAACAATTTGTGGTTCAAAGTATGCGAGCCGAATTCGATGCCGTATTCGGACATCTCCAAAATGTCTTCGAGCGCGAGATGCTCGCGTTCGCCTTCGCCGTCGGCGACCACTTTCGCCGACCGCTTGCCGATGCACGACGAGACTAGAAAAATCGTCGCTCTGATTCCGAGTTCTTTCATAATCGGAAAAGCGTTCGTGTAATTATCTTTCCAGCCGTCGTCAAACGTCAGCGTTATCGCTCGCGGCGGAAACGCGCCGTTCTCTAGGTAAAAATCAATCAATCCCGAAGCCGTGTAAAATTTGTAATTCTGCCGTTTCAAATAGCGCATTTGCCTGGCGAAATTTTTCGACGAAGTGAACGCGCCGCGCAGTTTTATGTCGCTGGTCGGCTCGTCAATTTTGTGATAGGCGAGAACGGGAATCTGCATTTAGGTTTCAAGTTTCACGTTCCAGATTTTTTACTTCAACTTGAAATCGGAAACCTGAAACTTTTATACGTTTGGATGCTCAAAGATACTTATGTCCGAATCGCCGCGCGTCAGAAACCAACTTTTCGCATCGTATAAAATGTCCTGCCGCCCGCTTGATTTGACCATCAGTTGAAGCGGATTTTTCACGCGCCCGAAGCCGAAAGATTTGAGCCGTTCCGCAATCGTCGAATCTATGACATCGGTCACAATCGTTCCGGCGCGGCGTTCGAGCGCGAGTTGCAATGCGCCGCGCAGCAATTCATCAATCGTTTCAACCGGTTTCGACGGATGATAGCACAAATCGGTAATCGCGGCTTTCGGCAACGCGCCCGACGCATCGCGGCGGCGAAAGAAAAGAACCGCGTAGCCGAGCAGCTTATCATTTTCATAAAAACCCAAAACGTCAAACTTTTTTCCAGGTTGCAGTTGATATTGCCAGCGCAAAATTTCCGGCTCGCGGGCAACCGCGCATGACCATTGCGTCGCGGATTCGCGCCATAGACCGTCGAACGACGAATCGAGTTCTTCAATCAAACGCAGCCGACGATTTTCGATGAAAAAGTTTTTCTTCAATCGCGGTCGCAACGGCGCGTAACAAAAATTGACGAGCTTTCGGGCGGGATTTACACGCGAGATTTCGCGCAATGCCTCGCCGGGAAAAAGCAGCTTATTGTAACGCGGAATTTTGCCGACAATCGTCCAGCCGAGTTTTTGCAGCAGAAGCGGCGCGGTTTGTTCGTTTGTATTGACGCCCAAACCAATCGGACAAAATGCTTCGGCGGCAAGGACGAGTTTTTTAGCTAAACCTTTTCCTCGATAATCCGAATGCACAATCAAATCGAGAATCCAGACGGCGTCTTTTTTTGCTTCGCCAATTTGTAATTTTACCGGCGTTGCCGCCAATTGTCCGACAATCTCGTCGCCGTCCTTTGCAATCCAGACGGGCAAATTGTCCGCTTCGACGTATGGATTACCTAAAAAATGCCAATCCCAAAACGAAGCGTCGCTCATTCGCGGATTGTCCGCGTAAACCGTTTGCAGAAAAGCGAGCAGTTTGTTTTTTTCAGCTAACTCAAATTGCTTAATCTGCATTTTCGTGAAAAGAATCAATTACGCTTTTTCTAAATTCGCAAACTTTTCAATCAGTTTCTTTTGCCCGAAACCGGGAAAACTGATAGTCAATTTTACGTTGTCGCCCGTGCCTTCGCGCCGCAGAACAAGACCTTTGCCGTATTTCGCGTGGCGGACGTGCGAACCGGCGACGAGCGTTTGCGAATTTGAGTTTTCGGACGCAAAGGTTTTATTTTGCGAACCGGCGGCTTTTAATTTGTCGAGACCGGAAAGCGATTTTGGCTTTTCTTCCCGATTGATATCAGCCGACGGCTGAGCGTCTTTTTTCATTTTGAAAAATTCGGCAATCGCGTCTGAACTGTTATAAGTTTTTCCGGCGTAAGTCGCGCGCGGTTTTTCAACTTCCGTTTCGCCTTTCAGCGCTTTGACGGCAAACTTATTGTTTTTGACGGCAGAGCTTTTCGCAAACGAAAGCCACGATGCGCCGCGCGATAAATCTTTAATTAAATCGAGCGGCATTTCGTTCAAAAACTGCGACGGTTCAGCCGCCATTTCCTCGCCGTAAACGCGGCGGCGCATCGAATGCGTGACGTATAAAATTCGCTCGGCTCTCGTGATGGCGACGTAAGCCAGACGGCGTTCTTCTTCGAGTTCCTTCGGGTCGTTGACGCTGCGGGCGTGCGGGAAAATTCCGTCTTCCAAACCAACGAGAAAGACAATCGGGAATTCCAAACCTTTCGCCGCGTGGACGGTCATCATAGTCACGCTCGCGTTACGGTCGTATTTGTCCGTGTCGCTCGACAGCGCGGAATGATCAATGAAATCCCGAAGACCGTTCGCTTCCTGTTTGTCGTAATCAACCGCCGCGTTGACGAGTTCCTGTAAATTTTCCAGCCGGGTTTCCGCTTCTTCGGAGTTTTCCTCGCGCAGCATTTTCGAGTAACCTGTGTCCTCAATCGCGGCGATGACGACTTCGGAAACCGAACGGTCGGTTTGCGCCGCTTCGCTCACTTGTTTTGAAAGTTTTTCGATTATTTTCTTGAAACCGCGCAGTGCTTCCAAAGCCCTCGGCGTGAGATTTTTGGGTTGTTCGTATTTTTCGTCCGTGATAATCGCCAGCGTTTCCCACAAAGACGTGCCGAAATCTCTGGCGCGAAACGTCAGTTCGTCCAAAGAAGTTTTGCCGAGTCCGCGCGTCGGCGTGTTAATGACCCGAAGCAGGGCGATGTCATCAAACGGATTGAGCGCGAGTTTCAGATAAGCGATCACGTCTTTGACTTCGGCGCGCTCGTAAAACGAAAATCCGCCGACGATGTTGTACTCGATGCGCTGACGGCGCAGCGCCTCTTCAAATACGCGCGACTGCGCGTTCGTCCGGTAAAGAATAGCGAATTTATCGTCTGGATTTTTGCGCTGATGGTCTTCGATTTTCGAGGCGACAAAGCGGGCTTCGTTGTCAGCGTCATACGCCTGATAATAAAAAATCTTTTCGCCGCCCGCGTTGTTCGTCCACAGCTTTTTCTCTTTGCGTCCCTGATTGTTACTGATAATCGCGTCGGCGATGTCGAGAATCGTCTGCGTCGAACGATAATTTTGCTCGAGCATAATCACTTTCGCGTTCGGGTAATGTTTCTCGAACGACAAAATGTTGCCGATGTCCGCGCCTCGGAACCCATAGATGGATTGCGCGTCGTCGCCGACCACGCAGATGTTCTGCTGCTTTTCGGTCAAATAGTTTATCAGCGCGAATTGCAGGGCGTTCGTGTCCTGATATTCGTCAACCAAAATATATTTGAATTTGTTGTTGTATTTCTCGCGGACTTCATCGGAAATGCGCAGGAGTCGGACGGTTTTTATCAGCAAATCGTCAAAGTCGAGCGCGTTGGCGTTGTTCAGGCGTTCCTCATACATTTTGAAAACGCGGGCGATTGCCGCCTTGCGCTCGTCCGTGTATTCGACGTTTGAGGCATACAACTCGAAATCTTCGCCGCGATTTTTGGCGGCTGAAATCGCCGATTGAACCGAGCGCGCCGATAACTGTTTTTCGTCCATTCCGATGTCTTTGACGCAGGCTTTGATGACTTTCTGCGAATCGCTCGTATCGTAAATCGTGAAAGATTTCGTGTAGCCTTCCGAAAGATGCTCGATGTCTTGGCGCAAAATGCGGACGCAGAGACTGTGAAAAGTAGAAATCAGCGGCGCCGATTGTAGCTCCTGACCTTGCAGAAAAGTTCTGACGCGCTCGCGCATTTCGCCCGCCGCTTTGTTCGTGAAAGTGACGGCGAGAATGTTATACGGCGGCACGCCTTTTTCGGCGATCAAATAAGCGATGCGCAAGGTGATGACGCGCGTTTTGCCCGAACCCGCGCCGGCGAGGACGAGCAGCGCGCCTTCGGTTTGCTCGACGGCAGCGCGTTGCTGCGGATTTAGAGAAGCTAAGATTTCCATAATGTTGAGTGAAGATTAAATTTTAAGACGAGAAAGATTGCGCGTCAAAAATCAGGCGGCTATTTAATTAATTCTTGAATTTCCTTAAACTGTTCGTGTTTCGCGTCGCGCATCAATTCAAACAAAGCCATCTCGACCGACGACGGCACAACGCCGTTTCCCTGCATTTTTCTCAGCGCGGTTTCTTTATCCGGCGTAAAACGCGAACTGACGCAATCGGTCAAAAGATGAACTTCAAAGTTTTCGTTCAATAAATCGTGCGCCGTTTGATTGACGCAGACGTGAGCTTCCAATCCGCACAAAGCGATTTGCGTTGCGCTGCTTGCGCGCAGTTTTTCCATAAACTGGCTCGCACCGCACGAACTAAACGCGGTTTTTTCAATGATTTCAAAATCAGGCGGCAAGGACAAGAGAATTTCTTCCGACGTTTTGCCCAAACCTTTCGGGTATTGTTCGGTGACGATGATCGGCAAATTTAAGATTTGGAAACCGCGCACGGCAATCGAGATGCGCGCGGCGATTTGCGCGAAATCGTTAATCGGCGAGCGAAACGCTTCCTGGAAATCAACGACGATCAAAGCGGCGCGGTTGCGGTCTAAAATTTTCGGATGCAGCATATTTCGATTTGGGATGCGCGGATTTATTTTCTTTTCTCCGTCACAAGTTTATAGACGAGTGTAACGCAAACGGCGAAGCAACGTAAAGAAACCGTTTGAGCGTCAAATTATCAACAATTCGCTCGCTAAATTACAATTTACATAAAAATTCCTTTTCAAACGGAATCTAAATGAAGTTTTATAAATTCTTTTCTCGAACGGCTCTGCTGTGTCTCGTATTTTGCGTTTCGTTTACTGATGCTGCGGCGAAAGACGAATGGTTGAAAATGCGCTCGAAAAACTTCCGACTCGTCGGCAACGCTTCGAAAAAAGATATTCTCGGCGTGACATTGAGGTTCGAACGGTTCCGCGAAATCTTTCGGCAGTCGTTTGCCGAAGTGAATTTCAATTCGGTGGTTCCGGTCAACGTCGTCGTCTTTAAGAGCGACGAGTCTCTGCGCGATTTCAGACCGCTCGACGAAGACGGCAAAAAAACCGATTCGGCTGCCGGATATTTTCAAAGCGGCGAAGCGGCAAATTACATTGCCCTATCCATCAACGATAAAAAAACGCTCGACTATCGCCCGATTTTTCACGAATACATTCATTCTCTCGTCAACGACAAACTCGGACGCTCGAATATCCAGCCGTGGTTGAACGAGGGCTTGGCGGAATATTACGAAACCGTTCAAATCGAAAACGACCGAGAGGCAACGCTCGGCGGTTGGCGCGAAGACCATTTGCTTCTGCTTCAGGAAAGTAAGTTGATTCCGTTTGAAGCGTTTTTCGAGACGGATTACTACTCGCTCCGCAAACAGGGGAATCACGGCACGGGACTTTTCTACGCGCAGGCGTGGGCTTTGACGCATTATTTTAAGCACGGCGAGGGCGGCGCGCGAAACTCGCAGTTAAATAAATACACGCAACTTGTTTTAAGCGGAAAGAGCCACAGATACGCCTTCGCCGAAGCCTTTCAGACCGATTACGGAGCGATGGAACGCGAATTGAAAAAATACATCGAGCAGAAAAATTTTCGCGCGCCTGTCGCCGTCGTCGCTAACCTTAAAGACGAGTCGGTTTTCGACGGCGAAACGCAATCGGCGCCTGCGTCCGAAGCCGAAGCGAAAATCATTTTGGGCGATTTGCTGTATCAATCCGACCGTCTGCCCGAAGCCGCCGCGATGTTTGAAGCGGCGCTCAAACTCGGCGGCAATTCGAGCCTGGCAAATTCTTCGCTCGGCTTGGTAAAAATGAAACAGGGCAAATTGGGAGAAGCTATTAGATACGCGGAAAAAGCCATCGCGCTCGATGAGAAAGATTACCTCGCGCATTACCGCCGCGCCTATATTTTGAGCCGCGAAGGAATGACCGATTACGGTTTCGTTTCGAATTACACACACGCGCGCGCCGCGCAAATACGCGCATCTTTGGATGAAGCCATCGCGCTCAATCCGAATTTTCCCGCAAGCTACCGGCTCTACGCCTTCGTCAACTGCGTCAGAAGCGAAGCGATTGATCTGGCGATTGAATACCTCGAACGGGCTTTGGAATCCGCGCCCGGCGATCAGTGGAATCAGATGCGCGTCGCCGAACTTGCGATGCGGAAAGAGGATTTCGGAAAAGCCCGCAACATCGCCCGCAAAATTTACGCAACCGCGCCCGATGACCGGCTTCGAGTGTATGCCAAAAACACGATTTACCGAATTGACTCATACGAATCGCAACTCGAAAGCCTTAGAAATCCGCACCGGCGAAGACTGCACGACGTTACTGACCAGCCGCTGACCGAAGAGGAAAGCGCGCGACTCAACTGGCTGGCGATGCAGGAAGCCATCAACAGAAGTTTGCGCAGAGCAAAGTCAGACGAAAAAAGAATTTTGGGTTATTTGACGAAGATCGAATGCGGCGCGAGCGGCATCGAGTATTCGATAAAAACCGACAATCAAGTTTTGAAATTAAGCTCGGAAACTTTCGAGACGCTGACACTAATCTCGTATATCGCTGACGAGGCAGGCGGGCAAATCGGTTGCGGAACACGGAAAAAAAATGCCTTTGCCGTCATCGTCTATCGCCCGTTTGCGAATGCCGACAAATCCAAATCGGCGGGCGAGATTCTTTCAATCGAATTTGTGCCGGAGAAATTCAAATTTTTTTAGGTTCGATGCGGAAGCCCGCATCGGAGAAGTGGCGTTTTCCTTGGCTCCCTTATTTCGTGAGGATTTTTGCATCAATCTTCTTTTTTCAATTTCTCAAAGTCAATTTTACCGGAAGGGCGCGTGTCGGCTTTCAAAACTCTTTTGATATGTTTAAGCGCGTGTTTGTTTTCTTCGTCGTCAATCGCCGCCACGCAGTCGCTCGGAACAACGATATTATAATCGCGCAGATAAGCGTCATTAGCGGTGAACAAAATGCAATTGTCGGTCGCCACGCCGGTTAAGATTAGCGTTTTGCATTGCAGATGTTCGAGCAGAATATCAAGCGTCGTCGAATAAAAACCCGAATTTTTGGGTTTCAAGACAAAATAATCTTCTTCCTCGTCGGGCTTTAAAAGTTCGACGATTTTCGAGCCGCGCACTTTTTCGTGAATGGCGTGTTCGAGTATATTTTTGAGGTTCGACTGCCATTTGCCGAAATTATCGTTCACGTAAACTACCGGCACATTTTCCTTTTTGGCGCGCGCGCGCAAAGCGGCGAGTTTTCGCGCCATCGGCAAGGCGTTTTTGAAAAGTTTCGCGCCGTCTTCGAATTCGAAATCGTTGATCACATCAATCAAAAGCAGCGCGACTTTTGATTTGTCCGGCGCGTTTCCGTGCAAATCTTCGGTGTTCGACATATTTTAATTTTCGGTTTTTGTTTTAGTTTTTTCGATTCGTTTTTGCCGCTCTGTCTTTTCCTTTCTATAAGTGCGAAAGAAAAAATAAGTCGCCACCGCGCTGATGACGATAATCAAAACGAACATCGCGGCGATAAAATAAATTTCGGCTTGTGAAGCATTCGGCATAAATTGAGTTTAGCGCAACTGTAGAAAGCTGGGCAAAGAGACGTTTTTCGAGGTGTTGCTAAAAAACAAGTCAATCAAGTATTCTGACAAAACGTAAATTGTGTTGAAAGTTGATTTAATCATCAGAAACGCGGCGCAGCTCGTCACCTGCGCCGCCGGCGGCAAAGTCAAACGCGGCGCGGAAATGCGTAACGTCGGCGGCGTCGCGGGCGGCGCGTTGGCAATCAGCGACGGCACGATTCTCGGCGTCGGCAAATCTGACGAAATTGCCGAACATTACCAAAGCGAAAGGGTGATTGACGCGAGCGGGAAAGTGGTCTGCCCGGCGTTTGTTGACCCACACACACACATCGTTTATGCGGGCGACCGGCTCGATGAATTTGAACTGAAGATCAAAGGCGCGGATTATCTGGAAATTCTGGAAAACGGCGGCGGAATTATCTCGACCGTGCAGCAAACGCGCGAAGCCGATTTAAACGGTTTAATTGAGCAGTCGCGCCGTCGCCTCGATAAAATGCTGGCTCACGGAACGGGCACGGCGGAAATCAAAACCGGCTACGGCTTGAACACCGAGACCGAATTGAAAATGCTCAAAGCCGTCGCCGAACTCGACCAGACTCATCACATTGATATTGTTCCGACTTTTCTGCCCGCGCACACCTTTCCGCCCGAATACAAGGGAGTCCAAAGCCCAAAGTCCAAAGCCCAAAGTTGTCCCGATGATTATGTTGATTTGATTTGCGATGAGATGTTGCCGAAGGCGATTGAATGGTTTGTGAATTCGCATTTTTGTACAAAGCAAACTCATCAAGCACCGCCCACCGCTCATCAGTTTTTCGCCGATGTTTTTTGCGAGAAAAATGCTTTCAATCTCGAACAATCCGGGCGCGTTTTGAAAACGGCGAAGCGGCTCGGTTACAAATTAAAAGCACACGTTGACGAATTTACAAATCTCGGTGGCGCGCGCCTCGCAATCGAACTCGGCGCGACTTCGATTGATCATTTAGACCAGATTTCCGATGAAGAAATCAAACTGCTCGCCGCTTCGGAAACAATCGGCATCGTGACGCCGACCGTTAATTTTAATTTCGGCGCGACGCATTTTGCCGACGCACGGAAAATGATTGACGCCAATTGCGCGAT
This sequence comes from uncultured Pyrinomonadaceae bacterium, assembly GCA_902805935.1. Lineage (GTDB taxonomy): Bacteria > Acidobacteriota > Blastocatellia > Pyrinomonadales > Pyrinomonadaceae. Next base: position 4,840 of record CADCUR010000033.1, on the reverse strand, counting down.
TGCCGTTTCCACCGATTATAATCCAGGCTCCGCACCGTGTCCGTCACAAGCCCTAGCGATGGCGATTGCCTGCCGTTACCAAAAACTTCTGCCGTCGGAAACTTTGAACGCGGTTACAATCAATGCGGCTTTCGCCGTCGGTTTGGGCGCGACAGTCGGTTCTTTGGAAGTCGGAAAACGCGCCGACGTTTTAATCTTGGACACGGACGATTACCGCCATCTCGCCTATGAGTTCGGTGGTAACTTCGTTCAATCCATTATTAAAAAAGGTAAAATCGTAATTTAAGTAAAACAAACAAACTCTGATGAACGAAATTATTTTAGACGGCGAAAGCCTGACATTCGAGCAAGTTCTCGCGGTCGCGCACGGCGAGCCGAACGAGCCGCGCGTTTCACTTTCGGAAAAAGCGCGGGCGAATGTCAGACGTTCGGCTGAAGCGGTGCAGTTTCTGCTGAAACGCGGCGAAATCGCTTACGGCATCACGACCGGCTTCGGCGCGTTCAAAGATAAAATCATCAGCCGCGAGGAAGTCGAACTTTTGCAGCGCAATATTATCGTCAGCCACGCGGTCGGCGTCGGCAAACCGTTTGATATTCCGACTACCAGAGCGATTATCTTGATTCGCGCCAATACTCTGGCGCGCGGGTTTTCCGGCATTAGGCTGGAAACTTTAGAACTGCTTATTGAATTTCTCAATCGCGGCGTCAATCCGCTGATTCCCGAAAAGGGAAGTCTCGGCGCGAGCGGCGATTTGGCGCCGCTCGCGCATATGGCTTGCGTTTTAATCGGTGAAGGCGAAGCGATTCTCAAAGGCGAAAAATTGTCGGGGCGAGAAGCATTAGAAAAAGCCGGATTGCAGCCGATTATGCCGGCGGCGAAAGAAGGTTTGGCTTTGACGAACGGCACGACGATTATGACCGCCGTCGGGCTGCTCGAAACGCACAAGGCAAAACGACTCGCCGACATCGCTGATGTTTCCGGTTGTCTCTCGCTCGAAGCGTTAAGCGGAACGGTTTCGGCTTTTGACGAGCGAATACACGCGCTGCGTCCACATCCGCGACAAATCGAATCGGCGAAAAATCTGCGCGAAATTTTAGCCGAAAGCGAGTTCACGCGCTGTTTCGACCCGGCGAATTGTCAGGACGCATACACCTTGCGCTGTATGCCGCAAGTTCACGGCGCGTGCCGCGACGCAATCGCTTACGCCGAATGGGTCGTCAATATCGAACTCAACGCCGTCACGGATAATCCGCTGATTTTCTGCGATGAAAACTGCCAAAATATCGAAGTGATTTCCGGCGGCAATTTTCATGGCGAACCGCTCGCTCTCTCGATGGACTATCTGGCAATTGCCTTGTCGGAACTCGGCAATATCTCGGAAAGAAGATTAATGCGCCTGACCGACGAAAATTCAAACGCGCACGCTTTGCCGGCATTTTTGACGGAAAACGGCGGACTCAATTCCGGCTTTATGATCGTGCAATACACCGCCGCCGCGCTTTGCACGGAGAATAAAATTCTCGCGCATCCGGCTTCGGTTGATACGATTCCGAGTTCGGCAAACGTCGAAGACCACGTTTCGATGGGCGTCACGTCCGTTTTGAAACTGCGGCAAATCGCCGAAAATCTCGAATCCATTCTCGCGCTCGAACTTTTCGCCGCCGCGCAGGGCGTTGATTTTCGCCGAAAGAAAATCGGCGCGGACAAACGGCTCGGGCGAGGCACGCAGCCGGTTTATGATTTGATTCGCCGCCGAGTTCCGTTCATCGAAAAAGACGTTTATCTAAAAAATTACATCGAAGCCGTTCGTGAAATCGTCGCCAGCCAATGAGTTTATCAATTCAAGAAAATGTTTCGCTTGCCGAACTGACAACGCTCAAAATCGGCGGTCGAGCCTGTTTTTTCGCTTCGGCGAAAAGAGAGAGCGAGGTTGTCGAAGCATTAAATTTCGCTGAACAAAACAACTTGGAAACTTTTGTCCTAGGTGGCGGCAGCAACGTTTTAATCGCCGATAAAGGCTTTAACGGATTGGTTTTACAAGTCGCGCTCAAAGGCATTTCAACCGCGCAAAAAAAAGACGGCATCGTTGATGTGACAGCTTATGCAGGCGAAGATTGGGACGCTTTCTGCCGGTTTTGCGTCGAAAAAAAATTGCAGGGCGTTGAATGTTTGAGCGGCATTCCGGGCTACACTGGCGGAACCCCGGTGCAGAACGTCGGCGCTTACGGGCAGGAAGTTTCGGAAACGATTACAACGGTTAGATGTTACGACAGAAAAAATAAAGAGTTTGTCGAGTTAAGCAATGCCGAATGCTCGTTTGCTTACCGAACGAGCATCTTTAATACGACGGAAAAAAAACGTTACATTGTGACAGCCGTCACTTTCGCCTTAAAATTCGGCGGCGAACCGAAAATCGTTTACCGCGACTTAAAGAATTATTTCGGCGATGCGAAACCGAATTTAGAAGAAACGCGGCGCGCCGTTTTAGCGATTCGCGCCGAAAAATCAATGGTGATTAATGCCGAAGACCCAAACTCACGAAGCGCCGGTTCTTTTTTCAAAAACCCGATTGTCGCTAAAGCGAAGTTCGCGGAAATAGAAAAACTGGCTCAAAAGATCGGCTTGCAAGGCGTTCCTTCGTTCGATTTCGACGAAAAAAACGTCAAAATTCCCGCCGCGTGGCTCATCGAAAACAGCGGCTTTGGCAAAGGATACGAATTCGGGCGCGTCGGTCTTTCGACCAAGCATACTTTGGCAATCGTCAATCGCGGCGGCGCGACAGCCGAAGATGTTTTGTCTTTGAAAAATTTGATTCAAGCAAAGGTCAAAGAAAAATTTAACGTAGAGTTGAAACCGGAACCGATTTTGGTCGGCGATTTAACGAACCTGTAAAAATTCGTTTGTGCGGCGAATCCGATTCGCCGCACAAACGAAAAACAAATTGATTAAATCAAAAATCGAAAATTACGTGACCGCGCCGCCGTCAACGATGACGACCTCGCCGCTCATAAAACTGTTGCGGCTGCTGACCATAAAGGCGGCAAATTCGGCGAGTTCGGCGGGTCTGCCCAAGCGTTGCCGCGCCACCCAAAAATCGTGCATCTGCAAAAGGCGTTCGGGCAAACTATGTCCCAAATCCGTGTCGAAAATTCCGGCGGCAATTGCATTGACGGTGATATTGAAATTGGCGGCTTCACGCGACAAACATTTTGTAAAACCGATCATTGCGGCTTTTGAAGTCGCATAGTGAACCGAAGTCGGCAAGGATCGAATCGCGCCGATGCTCGTGATATTGAGAATCGAGCCGGAGCGTTTTCTGATCATTTGTTTATAAAAAGGTTTGGTGACGGCGAATAAACTGCCGACGTTCGTATCCACGACCCAATCCCAGGATTTATCGGTCGTCGTCGCAAAATTATCGCCTTTGTTGACGGCGGCGTTGTTGACCAAAATATCAATGCCGTCCCACACCTCGACGATTTCTCTGGCTGTTTTTTTCATTCCCACGCGGTCGGTCACGGAAACTTTGAAAGACAACGCGCGTCTGCCGTGCGCTTCGATTTTGCTTTTAACCTCTTCGGCTAAATCGTCGCGCGAATGGTAATTAAAAGCAACGTCCGCGCCCTCGCGCGCGAAAACTTCGCATATCGCCGCGCCGATTCCTCTGGTTCCGCCCGAAACAAAAGCGCGTTTTCCTTCCAATAAAAGATTCACAAATTTATTCGCTCCAATAGACTTTTAAGAGTTTAAGGTAGTTTTGCGAGAAAAGGCAAAATGCCGTTTCAACGAATCTTGAAACGTTTATTTTGATAAGTTCTAAAAATATATATGTGCCTGTGGATTTAAGTTCGGAGTTTTTAGACCGACTCTAGACAGCGATATGAACGGATTTGTTTAGAATCTGCTGCTGCTGTTTTTCGGGAAGCAGCGCGAAGATTTCTTTGATAATCATTTCGGTCGCGTTCGGGACTGCCAAATTCACGGTCGCGGCTTTCATCTCGGCATACTTTTTTGTATCGGAAACTAAATTTTGGATGTTTGGAACAATATCGGTCGCCTTTTCGAGAAGAATCCCGGCTCCGCGTTTGGCGATAAAGTTGACTGTTCCGGCTTCCTGCGGCATCGGCGGCGTGGTCGCGTCGGCGATAATCGGCAAACGGCACGCCAGCGCTTCGAAAGTCGTCAAGCCGCCGAGCTTGGAAATCATTACGTTTGCCGACTGCATCAGTTTTTCGATTTCGTCCGAATACCCGATGACTTTGACGGGAAACTTGGCGGTCTTTGCTAATTCTTCCGCCTCTCGTTTCAAGTCTTCGTTTTTGCCCGCGAGAAAAATCGCCTGCACGTCGAGTTCGCCGCGCACGAGTTCGCGGAAAATCTGCGGCACGTTGCCGCCGCCGATCCAGCCCGCGTTAACGAAAACCGTAAATTTTTCCGCGTCCAAGCCGAACGCTCGTCTGGCGTTTTGCGCGACGATTTCGTCAACTTCGTGAAACTTCGGATGCACAGGCATTCCCGAAATTTTGATTTTCTGCGGCGCGATTCCGTAATCAATCAATTGCCGGCGGGCTTCGCTGTTCGCCACCAGATAAAGCGAAACTTCATCGCACGCCCATCCTTTCCAAAACCCGTAACACGGGTCGGTAACAACAGTGACAAGTGGAATTTGGTCGGCTAAATTCAATTCTCTAAGCAAACGGGCAAAAATATGCTGGGTCAACGGGTGGACGCTGACGACGATGTGCGGACACCATCGTTCAAATTGCTCTTTGAGATAAACGATACAGCGATTGAGAAAAAAATTGCTCATCTCTGGACGAAAACGATTGATCGCCCAAT
>CADCUR010000032.1 GCA_902805935.1 uncultured Pyrinomonadaceae bacterium | reverse complement strand
AACGCGCCAATCGTCTTGAACAAAGAAAAAGTAATCGTTCTGACTGGTTTCGATATTCGGGTCGCCGAGCGCAAATGTGATTCGTTCGGGACGACCGAGCAGTAAATTCTCAAAAGCGAAGGCAGTGCCGCCGCGCACGTTTCCGTCTTCCCTGAAAAATCGGCAAAGCGTGCAGACGTTTGCCGCCGAAGCGCTCGTTCCGGTATCTCTGAATCTGTAAACGCCTAAGAAGTTAGGCAGAAAAAAGTTTTGCACTCGCTGTTGACGAAGGTCAAATCCGACTCTGGTAAAGTGGTTGCCAATCGTTGCCGAGAAGGTATTCTGTTCTTGATAAACATCAACCTTGCGTGATTGCGGCAGATTGTTCAGCGTGCCGAAGCTGAGACTTGTGAAGTTGCCGGCAATGTCGCGCTGTCCGGTAAAAGTAATGTTCGGACCGGGAAGCGTTTCTTCGGGATCGCCGAATTTAACATTTAGCCGCTGGAAACTGAATCTAAACTCATTGGTCAGAGCCGAGTTAATCAAGCGGGTATAGGTAACTCCAAGGTTATTATTTTTTGACGGAACATCAAAAGATGCGCCGCTCAAAAAACTGCCCGTTATCGGCGTGTCTGGAAATCTGGTGTTGTCGTAAATGTACCGGAAAAGAAGCGTGTCTTTATCAGTGACATTGATGTCTTCTCTGGTAATCAACTGATATGAGCGGAATTTATTCGGAGCAGTGCGAATCGCTTCGCCCGTCAGCAACGGGACCAAATTTCCAGCCGGACAGGCTCCGTCAACGGGTAGTACGCGACAGAGAAAAGCGCTTTGTGTGTATGCGCCGCCAGCGTTTACAAAAGCATCTACAATTCCGTCGCCGTCCGTGTCTTGCAGAGCCGGAACCACCAAAAAGTTTCCCGGAACATTGGCGAATGCCGGACCGCCGCCGACCGCCGTGTTGCCGAGAATCGAAGTCGCACCGGGCAACCCCAAAGATTGTGCGATGCGGATGCTTTCCGGCGTAAACGTATAGCCGCCTTCGCCGACGTTAGTGATGTCCTGTTCCCCGTTTTGGATGTCCGCCTGAAAAGTCGCAAAGAAGAACGCCCGGTTTTTCACAATCGGACCGCCGAGCGCGCCCCCAAAGCGGTTGTAGCTGAAGATATTCTGACCGTTGCGGTTAGCTAATCCTTCGAGCTGCGGAAAACCGTTGTCAGCCAGAAAGCGGTAAGCTGCGGCATAACGTTTCTCGACGTTGCTTCGTGAATTCAAACGATTGTTTTGAAAAAACTCAAAAAGCGAACCGCGAAATTCGTTCGTTCCGCCTTTGGTAACGACGTTGATTTGCGCTCCGGCATTTCGACCGAATTCCGCCGACGGATTGTTCGTCGTAATTTGGTAATCGCCAATCGCTTCGGCGTTGGTGATTGAAAGCGTCGGACCGGCGACCGAATTGTCGTTGTTGTCTTGTCCGTCGAGTTGGAAATTGTTGGAACGTCCGCGATTACCGTTCGACGAAATACCGACGCCGTTGGTAAAGTCAGTGTCGCCCGGCGGAACCACGCCCGGCGTGAGCAGCGCCAGGTTGTCAATTGACCCGCCGTTATAAGGCAATTCGGTCAACTGTCTTTGCGAGTAAGAAGTTGACAGTTGATTTTGCGTCGAGTTGATTAGCGGCGCCTCGCCAGTTACAGTCACTTCGCCGCTCGCGCCCTGCACGCCCAATTCAATGTCAACGCTGTTCTCGGTCGCCAATCGAATAGCGACGCTTTCGACGATTCGATTGCTGAAACCGGTAGCCGTCACCTCGATGCGATAGTTGTCGCCGGGCTGCAGATTGACCACTCGGTATAGTCCGTCCTCATTCGTCGTCGTTTCACGCACCTGTGCGGTCTGGGTGTTAGTAACCTTGACCGCCGCGCCGGCGACAACCGCGCCGTTTGGGTCGCGAACGATTCCCTGCAAGTTGCCGGTTGTTTGTGCTAATGCTGACGACACGGCGGCAAAGACGCAAAATACGGCAAAAACGTTGGTAAACGATTTACCGATTCGTCCTATAAACGATTCATACATAGATTTTCTCCTTTGAATTTTCTGGAAGGGTTTGGGATAAATCCCGTTCATTTTGCCCGAAGAGGCAAAATTTGTTCCAACTGCTTTTTGTGAAACGAAATATATATTAATCAAAGATTTAATAATTGCAAACGCCAGTTCTCGATTCGCATTTCTGTAGAAAAATCCGATTAACTGAAATTCAGACGAGTCAATTTAATCGTTCATCTTAATTTTGCACCCGCTCGGTTAGTTGTTAAAATTTTCCACGAGAAGAATTTTTATGAAAAACGAAAACGACATTCGCTTTACGGGAACGGTTGACCACATTGCAGTTAAGTGCGACGACTTGGAAAAAGATGTCGAAGAATATAAACGCCTCGGATTTACACTCGAGACGCTTTATGAAGATTGGGCGATGATGCGCGACGCGCGCGGGTTCGGCATCGCGCTGCTGCCGCCGAATTCAAAACATCCGACGCATCTCGGATTAAAAGTCGAAACGCTTGAAGAACTCGAAGCCGCCGCCGCGCGAGAAAATCGTCCGATAAAACCGCACCGCGACGGCACATCTTCTTTTTACACGAAAGGCGTCGGCGGCAACGCGGTCGAGTTGATTTATTATCCTGAAGATTACGGAAAATAACTGTAAACCACGAACAAACGCGCGCAGAATACAAAAAATTAAAACTGATTTTCAGGTAATTTTAATTTCGTGGATTTTCGCACCGGTTTGGGGCTAATTTCTTATGTCTCAGAAACTCTCCCGCGAATTTTATACGCGCACCGATACTTTACAAATTGCTCGGGATTTGATCGGGAAAATTTTAGTCGTTCCCGCAGCGACGGGCGAAAGGGTTTCGGGAATGATTGTCGAAACCGAAGCCTATTGCGGTATCGAAGACAAAGCCGCGCATTCTTACGGAGGTCGCCGGACGAAACGCACCGAAACGATGTTTGCCGTCGGCGGCACGGTTTATATTTTTTTTATTTACGGAATGTATTATCAGTTCAACGTCGTCGCCGGCGAACTCGGCACGCCGCACGCGGTTTTAATTCGCGCCGTCGCTCCCGTTGAAGGAATCGAAGTGATGCGCGAGCGACGCGGGCGGCGAATGAAAGATACAAACTTAACTTCAGGTCCGGGAAAACTTTGCATCGCGCTCGGCATTGACAAAACATTTAATAGCGAAAATTTACTCGGACAGAGAGTTTGGCTTGAGCCGGGCGCGAAAATTACATCCGGCGAAATTGCCTGCGGAAAGCGCGTCGGCATTGATTATGCGGAGGAATACGCGGAAAAACCGTGGCGATTCTGGCTCGATATTAACCCGTTTGTCAGCCGCAAATGAAAAGCGTTAAAGGTAATTTCACACGCGCCAATCAAATAAAAAGTTAAATTCAAAATTTACATCTCCGCATTTGGTTTGCAAAAATCGGCTTAAAAGCGTAACTTATATTTCATAAAGTTGAATGTCTCCTGCAACCAAAACAAGGCAACGGGCATTGTTTATCATACGACTTTTCAATTAAATTTAATCTTAAAACTGAGTTTGATTGTTTAGAATTAAATCGTTTGTAATTTAAGCGGTGTTTTCCCTAAAAGAGATAAACCGAATCTTTAATTTCAAGCGAAATTCCATACGTTTAGATTTTTATTAAAAAATCCATTGAAATTTCTCCTACAAAAATTAAATGAAAATTTTACTCTATAATCCCGACAACGGCGTGACGAGAAATTTTATGCCGCATTTATGGATGTTTCTGCTGCAGTCGCTGACGCCGAAAGAACACGAAGTCGTTCTGATTGACGGCAACGCCAAAGCGATGTCTGAGGCGGAACTCGTCGCGTTTTGTAAAGCGGAAAACATCGAACTCGTCGGCATCGGCGCGATGACCAGGATGGTAGCGCGGGCATATAAATTCGCCGACGCGCTGCGCGACGCGGGAATAAAAGTCGTAATGGGCGGACCGCACGTGACCGAATGTCCCGATGAAGCCTTGGGGCGTGACGGCGGCAAACGCCACGCTGACGCCGTTGCTCTCGGCGAAGCCGACAACACTTGGGCGCTCCTAGTTAACGACGCGGCGCGCGGCGAACTCAAAGAAATTTACCAGCCGGAAACAGACGCCAAAGGCAACGATGTGAAACCGAGCTTGCAGCCGTATCCGCATATTCCTTGGGAAACTTTGGATTTAGACCAATTCAGTCTTGTGCCGCCGTTTATGCGCGGCTTTATGTCGAAGCTCGGCGACGGTTGGGGGAAATTCTTCGTCGTGCCGATTGAAACCGGACGCGGCTGTCCATACGGCTGCGAGTTCTGCACGGTGACGGGATTTTTCGGTGACTCGATTCGCTTTCGCACGAACGAATCGGTCGTCGAAGAACTTTTAAGATTAAAAGCTAGAGCCAGACGAGAAAAAGGGCAAATTGCCGTTTTCTTTATTGACGACAATCTGGCGATCAACAAAAAACGCTTGAAAACTTTGCTCCGTGACATTATCGCCGCCGGAGCGCAGTTGCCGTGGGTCGCGCAAATCAGCGCGAATTTGCTGGGCGATGAGGAACTGGTTGATTTGATTGCGGAGGCGGGCGGCAAATGGGTTTTTATCGGAATGGAGTCAATTGACCCGCAGAATATGGCTGACGTCAATAAAAACTTTTCGCGTCCCGGCGATTATCAAATGGTTCTCGACAGATTGGCGAAACGAAATATCTACGCGATTACGTCATTTATCTTTGGAATGGACAACGACACGCCTGGGGTTGCGGACAGAACTTTGGAACAGGTCAACAGTTGGCAGCCGGGCTTACCGGTTTTCGGACAGCTGACGCCGTTTCCGGCGACGCCGCTTTACACGCGCCTTGAAAAATCAGGACGGATGACCCGACCGAAACATTGGTTAGAGTTCGCGCCGTTCGTGATGGCGCACACGCCTTTGAAAATGACGATTGAAGAAGCAAGGCGAGAGACGCTGCACGCCTGGCAAATGAGCTACAGCCCCGAACGCAATGCCGAAGCGCTCGCCGCCATTAAAGACGCGCCGATTGGTTACCGCATCGGGCATCTGGTCGCCCGGTTTTTCTTTCGCGGAATTTATTTTCCGCAAATGAACAAACGCGCCTGGATGAAATTACTGTTTCAAAATCGCCGCGCGATTCTCGGTTTAACGCGCGAAGGAGTTTCTATTTGGCGGGCGGCAAAAAGAAATCCCAAAGGCAGACTCGCCGACGTGCCGCAGTAGTGGCGGCAGCAAGGTTTTGAAAATGTCCGCCAATGTTCGGCGAGGAATATCTTCAAACGCGGTGTGGGAAAAATTCTTTTTCAATTTTTGCCCACGCCGCGTCCGCGCGTTTAAAGTCTTGAACCAATAATTATCAGTAAGATGCGCGAGAAAAATCAACATTTCACCGATGATTTCACCGTCTTTGCCAGCCGGCAAATCTTTGGGGACACGGCATTCGCAACACCTGCCTTATTCGCCCAACTTTTGTAATTCGATTAAGCGGTTCGCCGCATTCTGCGCGCCCATCGCTTGTGCTGAATCGAGCGCAGTTTTGCCGTCAGCCGAAAGCCATGACTGATTTGCTCCGCGCGTTATCAAAAGGTCAATAATTTCGACGCGGTCAAACATCGCGGCGAACATCAGCGCCGTCTTTCCGTCAGGGCTTGCGGCATTCACGTCTGCGCCGTGTTCGATTAAAAGGCGAGCCATTTCCGTGTCGCCTTTAAAAGCCGCGCCCGCCAGCGGAATTTGACCGCTATCGTTGGCGAGTTCCGGGTCGCCGCCGTGTTCGAGCAAAACGCGCGCTGCCTGAAAATTTCCGTTGTAGCTCGCCAGCATCAAAAGGCTGTTGCCCTTGCCGTCACGAATGTTCGGCGCAAGTCCAATTTCAAGAAATTCTTTCAAACGCCCGGCATCGCCGGCTCGCGCAAGCTGAAATATTTCCTGCACAAAGGCATAAGTATCATCATCGAGCGCGGGCGCTTCCGGCGCGGATTTAAAGTCTTTTGACATATAATTTTCCAAGCTAAAACTTTTTCATCCGAACAGTAAAATTACCGTCTTCGACGCCCGCAATCCAACTAACAACGCGCCCTTCCGCGTCCATCATAAAAATTAGCGTAATCTCTTATGTTTTAGACGATTGAACGAAACTGTTCTGCGTTCTGCGGCGAAGTCTCATCATAACTACTTGGTTGCTGCTGAGTCATTTTTCTAAAACTTTAATAAACGATTAAAAAAAGATACTTCAGGAGCTGTTAACAAAGTCTAGCATTGAGAGTTGGTCTAATAAAAGTGGAATCAAAACTCTCTTTGAATAAAATAAAGAGTGAAAAGAAAATATGTGAATCAATACTAAAAAAGGCAGAAAGCACAGATTCGATAGAATGAATTTACGCGAAAACAAACTAATGGAAATCTATTTGTTCTGCTGCCGCTCTTGCGATATGTAAACAGAACTGCATTTGCAACCGAATCGAACTGGTCATCTCTGTCTAACTGTTCCTGAACTGATGAGGATTTATCTGTTCGAACAATTGTACGGGCATTTGAAAAAACGCGCTATTTACGATTTTATCAATCATTATTGGCTTGAATGGTTTCCTCATTTGCCTTCATTATCAAACCTTTTGCAGAAGATTGAATCGGCTGGAGAATCATTTTCCAGCCTTGTTCGCCTTTTTGCTCGGAGAACTGAAAAAAGATGGATCTCGCTTTCAAACACTGAATCATTTGATTGATTCGATGCCCGTAATGCCGACTTCAGGCAGCAAATCAAAACGCGCATCGGTCGCCAAATCGCTTCGACAGGCTTTTGCGCCGCCCGTCAGACGCACTTTCACGGCGGCGTTCGCGTTAATTCCGGCAACAAAACGGTCACCGCGGTTTGAAATCGAATCAGAATAATTTATTTTTCCTTATTTTCGCATCTTGCCGTCGGCAATCAAATTTAATTAATACTTTTCTGAATCCGCATAATCAGCCAGCGATTTCAAATCCGAAATGACGACCTCCTTTCCCTCGATTGTAATCAAGCCTTGATTTTGCAGGCGGTAAAGAACGCGGGTAATAACTTCGCGCACCGTTCCCGTACGGGCGGCGAGTTGGTTGTGAGTCAGTTTTTGTTTGAAGCGAACGCCGCCGTTTGCGGTTTTTATACCGTTCGTTTCGGCTTCTTCCAAAAACAGGTGGGCGAGGCGCTGCCCGACTTCGCGCAAAGAGAGCGATTCGACCAGCTCGGCGCATTTGCGAAGCCGCTTTGCCAACAGGCTGGTCGCCGCCAGCGCTATCTGCGGATGTTTTAGACACAGCCCGAAAACTTCCCGTTTATCGAGGAAATAAACGATTGACGGCTCTTCCGCCGCGACGGTTGAAGGGTAATTGCCGCCGTCGAACACCGGAACTTCGGCGAATGTAGTGATTGCTCGCTCGACGTGAATCACCTGCTCGCGCCCGTCCGCGCCGGTTCTGAATGCGCGCACCGACCCTTCAGCAATCACGTATACGCCTTTCGCCTCTTCGCCGGCGAGAAAAAGGATTTCATTACGTTCGAGATGTTTTTCGACGGCGCGCGCTGCTAAAACGCTTAAAACTTCCTGGTCTAAACTGCGAAAAAGTTCGGTTTGTCTGAAAATCTCAATCTTTTGGACATTCACAAGAAAATTTTAACCGTATTTCCGGCAAATTCCAAAAACGAATATTTTCGGCAAATAATTTTTTATCCGGTGACTTAAATCACATCATCGGGCGGCGAACAATTGGAAAATCGAATTGTCAGAGGGAGAATTGTTATGAAAAATATCGAATTTATACGGACTTTTGAGTTAGGGAAAATCGAGCCGGGCGAAAAGCCGAAAGACGTAAAAGAAATTTTTAATGGCGCGCGGCGGCGAATGGTTCAGGTCAATCTTCGCAACAACGAGACTTTGTCGAAGCATAAAGCGAACGAGCCTATTACGGTTTTTTGCTTGGCGGGCAGCGGCACGTTTCGCGCCGGGCGCGACTTGGAAGACGCGCAAAAGCTCGCCGTCGGAACGTTGATAACTTTGGAAGGCGGCGTGGAACACGAAGTTATTGCCGAACCGGCAATAAGTTTGCTGGTGACAAAATTCAAATCCGAATGATTGTTGTCCGATGGAAAATTAAAACTATGAAAAAAGATATTCAATCGAGGGCGGACATTGACGATTTGATGAATCGCTTTTACGCGCGAGCGATGAGCGACGATGTTATCGGTTACATTTTTACGGACACGGCGAAGCTGGATTTGGAAACGCATCTGCCGGTCATCGGCGATTTTTGGGAGACTTTGATTTTAGGCGCGAATAATTACCAGAAGCGCGGGCGCAATCCGATGCAGATTCACGCCGCGTTGAATCTCAAAACGCCGCTGCGGGCGGAACATTTCGGTCGCTGGCTGGAGATTTTTTGGAAAACTGTTGACGAATCGTTCGTCGGCGAACGAGCCGAATTTGCCAAAACTCGCGCCGAAGCAATTGCCAATCGAATGCTGAATTTTGTGAGCGGCGTTCTGGCGATACAAATTCGGCAAGCGCGTTAATTTTTCTGCGGTCCTCAATGCAAAGCAAAAGTTTTAGTGCAAATTTGAAAATGCGATGAAAGAAAAATTTAATAAAAATCACTGTAAAGAAATGTTTAAGCAATCCGGTTTGCGCCGCGTTGTTTGGAGCGTGTTCGTTTTCTTAGCAGCGGCGAGCGAAGCGTCGGCGCACGAAAAGTGGTTTCATCCGACCGAAAATTACGCGCTGCGCTGGGATTTGTTGCTTCGCCCGCTGCCGCTTGGCTTTATCGCGGCGGTTTTGCTCGTTACATTTGCCGCGTGGGTTTATTGGCGCAAGCGCGGGCGGCGAGGATTTGTGCCGGGACCGGAAAACTTCGGAACGACCGACGAACGTCGGGCGGCTTTATACGGTTTGATTCCGGCGATTCTCGGTGTTCACGTCGCCGTGCCGCTGCTGGTCGGCGGCGTGCAGGGACAGCTTTTTTCGCCGAACAATCAATTATCCGGCGTTTGGATGTATGCCGTCGGTTTGGCGCAAACGGGCATCGCGCTGGCGATATTTTACGGCGCTTTGACCCGAATCGCCGCCGTCGCGCTCGGCGTTTTGTGGCTCGCAGGGATTTTTCTGGTCGGGCTTGAGCCGATGCTTGACAGCACGATGTATCTCGGTTTCGCCGCGTTCTTTTTTCTCGCCGGGCGCGGTCCGATTTCGATTGACCGTTTGATTGTGCCGCCGCTCGAACCTTCGGCGCGGTTGATGGAACGAGCGATTCCGGCTTTGCGCGTCGGTCTGGGCTTGAGCCTCGTCTTTGTCGCTTTTACCGAAAAATTCGCCAACATTCCGCTTGCGTTCGATTTTCTCCAGCGTTATCCGCTGAATTTCACCGCCGCTTTGGGAATGCCGATGTCGAATGAAACTTTTATCTTGTGCGCGGGCGCGGTCGAACTGCTCGTCGGTTTGTGGATTTTGTCCGGCATTTTCCCGCGCGAAATTATTTTAATCGCGTGGATTCCGATTAACCTGACGTTGACGATTTTTAACTGGACTGAACTCATCGGACATTTGCCGATTTACGGAACGCTGGCGGTTTTATTAATTTGGTCGCCGGGACGTGAGAATCTCGCGCTCTGGCTCAGCGGGTTGCGCGAAGGACCGCTGGCGATTCTGCGGCAAAATCCGCCGAAAGAAAAATAAACCGGCGAAATCCTTTCAATCTCAAATTTTTCTGATACTTTTCGCGGCGATTTCGCGCGTTGAAAATTTGAAAATCATTTTTTAAAGATTATGAAAAAAAGCATTTATAAAAATTTTAGCGCTCTACTGTGCGGGTTGTTTATCTTTTCATTGACGGCTCCCGCTTTCGCGCAAAGAAGACAAAGCACATCCGCGACGAATAAAAAACAAGTCGCCAAAGTTCCGGTCGTTAAAGAAGAAGCGGAGATGTGCGAGATTTGGACGGGAACGATTCAATATACTCAGCGCCGGGCGGAAACATATACGAAAGTGATTAACAAAGGCGAGCATCCGACCGACCCGCGTAATTCGGGAACGTACGTCCTTAAGCAGACATTCGACTACAAAGGAAATATTAATGTCGTCAATTCATCAGGGA
>CADCUR010000031.1 GCA_902805935.1 uncultured Pyrinomonadaceae bacterium | reverse complement strand
TATTTTGTCTAATTTATCTAAAGCAACAAGAGCATCTATTTGTTTTTCCTCAGGGATTCCAGCGACCTTTGAGATTTCAGATAAAATCTTTCTGTGATTTACGCGAATCACAAAATCACTAAATCCCAATTTAGTTAAAATCTCACTGACCGCTGCGCAGAGTTCGGCTTCGACTATCATCGAACCGGAACCGATGGCGTCAACGTCGCATTGATAAAACTCTCTGAAACGCCCGCGCGCCGGACGGTCGGCTCGCCAAACGGGTTGGATTTGATAGCGTTTGAAAAACTTTGGCAAATCGTTTTTGTGATTCGCCACGACACGGGCGAGCGGCACGGTTAAATCGTAGCGCAAAGCTAAATCGGCTAAATCTTTTTCGCCCGTATTGGCGTTGAGTTTTTCGCCGCGCTTTAGGATTTTGTAGATTAGCTGATTTCCCTCTTCGCCGTATTTGCCCGTCAAAGTTTCGATGTTTTCGACCGCCGGAGTTTCCAAAGGCTCGAAGCCGTAAGATTCGTAAACCTCTTTGATAACGCCGATGACGTATTCGCGCTTGCGAACGTCCGAGGGCAGAAAATCGCGCATTCCGCGCGCCGGATTTGTGTTAGTCATTTTTTTATCTTAACAAAACGACGCGCCGATTTATCAGACAGGAATCTTGATAAATCGGCGCGTCGGCAATCAATCAGATTAAAATTTCTTGAACGTATAGCCGAAATAAAAAAGATTTTGGTCAAAGCCCGGATTGATGTTGGCGGACGAATTGTTTGAAATATGATTGAATTTGAAGCCGACCGTGTAACTTCTGGCGTCGTCAGTGACGAATTCCACGCCGCCGCCGCCCGCAGGAGTAAAATTAAGTCGTCTGCCGACTTGGTTCGGTCGCAGCGGGCTGCGGTCGTCGGGAATTTTTTTGTTGAAAATCAGCAAACCGGCTTCGGCGGTGATGAACGGTTGGATTTTTGAGCGGCGGCGGAAGTTCAATTGAAAATTGACCGGCGTCAGTCCGAAGGCGTAAGCCGTTTGGTCGCTGCGGTCAACGACGACGGGCGTCGGCGCAATGCCGGGAATCAGGCGTTCTCTTTCGTAATTGATAATCGCCAGCGGAATCAAATCAATTTGATATTTGAGCGCGAGATTCTCCGTCGTCGCAATGCGGCGCGAATAGCGCAATCCGATTTCGCCGAAAGTCGAACGGCGCGAGCCGCCGAAGACGCGCGGAATGTCCGGCGCGAACGCGCCCCAGACGGCAAATTCGTTTTTCTTATCCAGATTGTCGTCAACCTGAATTACGTCGTTGGTTAGAACCGCGCCTTTGACGCTTTTTTCGGTCGAATCGTTTTTAAGCTCGTTCGTATAATTTTGCGCGTAAGCAGCGAGCGTCAAAGCCGTCGTCAATACCAGAAGACTAACGACGCGCCGAAAATCGGCGTGCAATTTTTGCATTATAAAATTTCTCCTCGAAAGTTTTTATGAAAAATAAAGACGCGCGTTTTTGATAGGCGCGTGCGTCAAGCATAAACCAAAACCGAAATTTTGGCGACGGATTGCCCGAACCGAAAAGTTTTTACGGTTGATTTCGATAGACGCGGCTCAGTGAAACGTAATTGCGCCAAAATCTTTCCAAATCTCGAACCTCATCGTCGGAAAGCTCGCGTTTGACTCGCGCCGGACTTCCCATCACCAAAACGCGCGGCGGAATCTGCGTGTTCGGCGTGAGCAAACTGCCCGCCGCGACCAAGGAATTTCTGCCGACGCGCGCTCCGTCCAGAATAATTGAGCCGATACCGATTAAGCAACCGGTTTCGATATGACAGCCGTGCAAAGTAACGCGATGACCGAGCGTTACTTCGTCTTCAAGAACAGTCGGATGCGTCTTTGAAGAAACGTGGATTATCGTGCCGTCCTGAATGTTCGACCGCTCGCCGATGCGGATATGATTAACGTCGCCGCGCAGAATCGAGCCGAACCAAACGCTCGATTCCGCGCCGATTTCCACATCGCCGATGACGATTGCATCTTCAGCCACGTAAGCCGTTTCGTGAATTTTAGGAGAAAGATTTTGAAAAGGTTTGATCATAAATATTACCGGACAGTTTTTTCGGCAGTCGTTCGCGCCGCGTCGTAAACAACGCGCTGCCTGACCGCGTCGCCGAAAACGCAGATTCCGGCGTTAACGACGACGAGACTGATCGTTCCCCACAAAAACCATTTGCGCAGCGCTTCGCCATTCGCTTTATAAATTACGGCTTGTCCGAACAAACTCAAACCAAAGCCGATTAAAATCAAACCCGCGATTGATTCGATCAACCAAAGGTAAAATGCTTCTTCCATAAAAAGCAATGTTAATGCGCCGCCGCTCGAAAAACAAGGAATTGGAGTTTTCCGAAAATTCGTGGCAAACTTTTTCTCATACAAATTTTTCAAGTTCTAAAATCGTGTGATTGATATGGCACAGAAACCGAAAATTTTAGCGTTCACCGGAAGCCTGCGGAAAAATTCCTACAGCGAAAGAATCGTCAAAACGGCGGCGCATGGCGCCGAACGAGCGGGCGCGGAAGTTACATATATTGATTTGCTCGATTATCCGCTGCCGATTTATAACCACGACGAAGCCCAAGGAGGCGGATTTTCCGTTAACGCCGCCAAACTGCAAAAGCTGCTGGCGCAGCACGACGGCTTGCTCGTCGCTTCGCCCGAATACAACGGTTCTTTGACCGGCGCGCTGAAAAACGCGATTGACTGGGCTTCGCGCACGACCGACGAATACCGAATGGGCGCGGTTTTCAACGGGAAATTCGCGGCGATTATGACGCAATCGCCGGGCGCGTTCGGCGGCATCGGTTGTCTCAGACACTTGCGCGACGTTTTCACGGTTTTGCTCATCAACGTTTTGCCCGTGCAAATCGCGGTCGGCAAAGTCCACGAAATGTTCGACGGCGACGGCGCAGAAATGACCGACGAAAAAATGAAAAACACTCTGGAAGATTTAGGCGCCTCGCTCGCCGAGATGCTCAAGAAAACGCACGGCTAGGCAAAAGAATATATGAACCCCGAAAATTCAACCGCTTTCGGCGAAGAAAATGCTTTTCCGCCGCTTCCGCTCGATGAATGGAAAGCGACGAAAAACACGCTGCATCTTTATCTGCAAATCGTGGGCAAAATCCGCTTGAAACTTTTCCCGCGCCAAAATCATTGGTGGCACGTTCCGTTTTACGTCAGCCCTCGCGGACTAACAACGCGCCCGATTCCTTACGGCTTCGGTAATTTCGAGATCGAATTTGATTTTGTCAAACACGCGCTGGTTATCAGCCGGCACGACGGCGAACGGAAAAGTTTCGCCATTGAAGACGGATTAACGGTCGCCGATTTTTATCGCCAAACGTTTGAATCACTCGCCGCGCTCGGCATCGAAACAAAAATTTGGGCGGTGCCTTATGAAGCCGCGAGCCATACGCCATTTGCCGCAGACACGGAAAATAAATCTTACGATAAAGAATACGTCGAAAGATTTCATCGAATTACAGTCAGCGTCAACAATATTCTCGAAGAATTTCGCGGACGCTTTACCGGAAAATCCACGCCGGTTCATCTTTTCTGGCACAGTTTCGATTTAGCTTTAACCAGATTTTCGGGCAAACCCGCGCCCGTTAAAAAAGAAGCCGGAACGGTCGAGCGTGAAGCCTATTCGCATGAAGTCATCAGCTTCGGATTCTGGGCGGGCGACGATAATGTTCCCGCTCCGGCGTTTTATTCCTACACCGCGCCCGAACCGGAAAAGCTGACGGATGAAAAATTAAACCCCGCCGCGGCAATGTGGAACACCGACAAAGGCGCAATGGCGATTCTGATGTATGACGATGCTCGAAAAGCGGATTCGCCGCGTGAAACGATTTTGGATTTTCTGGAAAGCGCATATCAAGCCGGAGCAAAACGCGCCGGTTGGGATTTGGAGCAATTTAAAGTTAAACCACTTAAATGATGATTGATTTACGAAGCGATACAGTGACGAAACCGAGTGCGCAAATGCGAAAAGCGATGGCGGAAGCCGAAGTCGGCGACGACGTTTACGGCGAAGACCCGACGGTGAATTTACTACAGGAACGCGCCGCTGAAATGTTCGGTAAAGAAGCCGCGCTGTTTCTGCCGACCGGCTCGATGGGCAATCAAATCGCCATTAAACTGCACACGCGCGTCGGCGATGAGATCATTATCGAAGAGCGCGGGCATATTTTCAATTACGAGATGGGCGCGCCGTCCGCCGTTGCGGGCGTGATGATTCGCGTCGTCCGAGCCGCGAACGAAAACGCAATGCTGACGTGGGCGGAAATCGAATCGGCTTTACACATCAATCTGCCGTATTATGCTTGCCCGACCGGTTTGATTTGTCTGGAAAACACACACAATTTCGGCGGCGGAAGCGTGATGAGCGCGGAACAAACCGGCGAAATTTGCCATAAAGCGCACGATTTAAATTTGCCTGTGCATTTGGACGGCGCGCGAATTTTCAACGCGGCGGTCGCGCAAAACGACACGGTTGAAAATCTTTCGCGCGATTGCGATTCGGTGCAGTTTTGTTTGTCGAAAGGCTTGGGCGCGCCAATCGGTTCGATGCTTTTGGGCAAAAAAGATTTTATTGAAGAAGCGCGCGTGTGGCGCAAACGCTTGGGCGGCGGAATGCGGCAAGTCGGAATTTTGGCGGCGGCTGGTTTGATTGCGCTCGAAGAATCGCCGAAGCGTCTGCACGTTGACCACGAGAACGCCAGATTGCTCGCCGAAGGCGCGGCGAATTTAAAGGGCGTTTCGATTGACGCCGAACGTGTTCAAACCAACATCGTAATCTTTGACGTTTCGCAAACGGGTAAAACTTCTCTGCAAATTGTCGCCGAGTTAAAAGAGCGCGGGATTTTAGCGATTTCATTCGGAAACTCAATCCGAATGGTGACGCACTGCGATGTCTCGCGCGAAGCGATTGAAACAACTTTAGAGAATCTCCGCTCGATTATTTAACTTTCACGAAACTTAATCTTAACTTCGTTTTTAACTCGCCTGAATAAATTCAGCATTTTCGGACGCTGGAGTTATCGCAAATCGAACGCTTTTGAAGCGCCGAATATTCCCGGACCGTCGGGCAGCAACCAAAACGGTTTCGTGGATATTTTGAATAAACAATTCGTCGTCGGCGCGACGCAGGCTTACGCCAATGCGTCGGTTTTGGACGTGCGTCTGTCGCATTCGGTAATTGAAGCCGGAAAACACCCGCCGCTGACGGGCGGTCAAAGCGTGCAGGAACTTTACGGCATCACGGGTTTACCGAACGACCCGGCGATCAACGGCGGTTTGACGACGCAAACCATCGGCGGATTTTCCCAATATGGACGCCAAGCGACCAATCCGCAATATCAAAATCCCACGAACACCGACCTGGCGTCAGCTACGCTTTTGCGCCCGGCAGATACAGTTTGAAAATCGGCTACGAATATCTCGCCGTCAACACGGCTGTCCAGGACACGAATCCGTTGCTCGGACTCGACACTTACAGCGGACAATTCAGTCGCGTGTCAGGCGGAGCTAACAATATTTATAATCTTGCCGATTTTTTCTTCGGGCTGCGCAGCCAATACGAATTGGCGAATTTGACCGTCGCGCAGATGCGTCAGCGTTTTCATTTCGCTTACGTTCAAGACGATCTCAAGGTCAACCAAAAATTAACGCTCAATCTCGGTCTGCGCTATGAATTCGGCACGCCGTATTACGAAGCGAACAACCGTCTGTCGAATTACGACCCGGCGACGAACTCGATTCTGCTGGCGAAAGACGGCTCGCTTTACGACCGCGCGCTGGTTGACCCGGATTACAACAATTTCGGACCGCGCCTAACGACCGCGGCATCGGCGCTTACGACCAGCCGTTTAACAATACGACGAGTTTTGTTTACGAATTACCGTTCGGACGCGGGCGTTATTTCGGCGACAATTTAAATCCGGTTCTCGACGCTTTCGTCGGCGGCTGGGTTTTAAGCGGCGTGAACACGATGACGAGCGGACAGCCGATCAATTTTCGTTACGGACCTTCGCTGGTGACAAATAATCTACCGTCATTCTTGGGCGGCGTGGCTTTGCGCCCGAACGTCGTTTGCGATCCGGTAAACCGCGAGGCGCGCCCGAATCCGACCACCGGTTACTTTGTTCGTTCGTGTCTGACGACTCCAACTGGCGACCAGCCGTTCGGCAACGCCGGACGCAACATCGCCCGCAGCGACAATTATTTTAATTTCGATTTGGGCGTCCATAAACAATTCCGGCTGCCGATTAACGAAGAAACGCGCCTTGAATTTCGCGCCGAATTCTTTAATTTATTTAACCGGACGAATTTTCAAGCCGCCAACCCGGACATTACCAGCAACGCTTTCGGGAACATCACCAGCACGTTTCCAGCCAGGCAGATTCAGTTCGCTTTGAAGTTTTATTTCTAATTTGTCGGAACGTCGTTATTTCGTTGGTAAGGTGACGGCGTTCCTTTTATAAAAACTATGAAAAAATTTATTTTATTTATCGTTCTTTTGTTTTCCTTCAACACATTCGCCCAAACGGTCAAAGATTTCGACATCGAAGGACATCGGGGCGCGCGGATTAGTTCCCGAAAACACGATTCCGTCTTTTTTGAAAGCACTCGAATACGGCGTTGACACATTGGAATTGGACGTGGTTATCAGCCGCGATAATCAAATCGTCATTTCGCACGAGCCTTGGTTTTCGCACGTTATTTCTTTAGACAAAAACGGCAGCCCGATTCCCGAAGAAAAGGAAAAAGAATACAACATCTACCGAATGGATTACGCGGAAATCAAACTTTACGATGTCGGCAGTTTGGGCAACAAGGGTTTTCCCGAACAGCAGAAAATGAAGGTTTACAAACCGCTTCTCAGAGACGTTTTCAGCGAAGTACAGAAATACATTCGCAAAAACAAACTGAAACAGGTCAGATATAACATCAAGATAAAATCGACTCCGGCGGGCGACGGCGTTTTTCATCCGGCGGCTTCGGTTTTCGCTCGAATGATTTACGACGAAGTGTTGGCGAACAAAATGCAGAAGAACGTGATTATCCAATCGTTCGACGTGCGCCCGCTTCAGGAACTCAGAAAACTGACCGTCAAACTGCCGCTGGCTCTGCTGGTGATGAACAAAGAAGGCATCGAAAAAAACCTGGAAAAACTCGGCTTTCAGCCCGACGCATATAGCCCGCATTTTTCCCTTGTTGATGAAGCGACGGTTGCTTACTGCCGCGAGCGAAATATGAAAATCGTGCCGTGGACGGTTAACGAAATCGCCGATTTGAAGCGGATGAAAACATTTGATTTGGACGGAATAATTACCGATTATCCAGACCGCGCAGTGAAGGTTTTCCGAAAGCAGAAGAAATAAAGACTCCTGAATATTTTACAATAAAAACTCGACGCGAAAAGTGAAAACTTTCGCGCCGAGTTTTTATTGCGCTTGAAGTTTTTATAGAATAACTACGCATTAAGAATTAATCCCGAAAAGTTATAAAACCAAAATACTACTAAATGATCATCGCCATTGACGGACCTTCGGGCGCGGGCAAATCCACGCTCGGCAAAATGCTCGCCAAAAATTTGGGCTTGCTTTACCTCGACACGGGCGCGATGTATCGCGCCGTCGGTTTAGCCGTTGCGAAAAGCGGAACGAATTTTGAAAATCGAGACGAGGTTATCGAGATTACCCGCCGCGCAAAAATCGAACTCGTCGGCGAGCCGGAAAATCTACAGGTTTTCTTAAACGGCGTAAATGTCTCAAACGAAATTCGCACGCCGGAAGTCGGGCAGGCGGCTTCGATTGTTTCGACGATTTCCGAAGTCAGGAAAATTTTAGTCGAACACCAGCGAATGCTCGGCGAGATGGCTGAAAACGGCGCGGTGCTTGACGGACGCGACATCGGGACAGTGGTTTTTCCGAACGCGGACGTAAAGTTTTTCCTGACGGCAAAACCCGAAGCCAGAGCGGGGCGGCGTTACGAAGAAGAGCGCACGCGCGGACACGTCTCGACTTATGAAGAAACTTTAGCGGAAATAAATCTGCGCGATGCCCGCGACGTTTCGCGTGAGGATTCGCCTTTATCAATCGCCGCCGACGCGATTGTCGTTGACACGAGCGAACTCGATTTGACTGAAGTTCACGAATTGATGCTGGAAAAGTTAAAGGGTAAAAGTGAAAAAGTGAAAAAGTGAAAAAGCGTTCCAGCGATCGTCGAACGAACTTTTTCACTTTTTTCACTTTTCACTTTTCCAGTGCAACTTTTCGCAGCGCGGGAGCGACAAAGATGGCGGGCAATTTAACGAATTTTCTTATGAAAATGACATCGAAAAAAAACACGCTCGCTGCCGGATTAGCGGCTTTTTTATTTTTCGTCTTCGCCATCGGCGAGGCGGCGGCGCAATCCTACGTTCAGGATATGAAACGCCAATCGGCGCGTTCTGACAAACTGACGGGCGGCGCGATTGAAAAAACAGCGCTCGCGCCCGGCGACGGCAATCTGAAAATTACCGTTAATGTGCCGTCGTTTCAAATGACTTTATGGCAGAACGGTAAGGAAGTGAAAACTTACCCGATTGGCGTCGGACTCAAGGATTACCCGATTTACATCGGTTTGCGCGAGGCATCGGCGGTTATCTGGAATCCGGTTTGGATTCCGCCGGACAGCGATTGGGTTCACGCCTCAAAAAAGGTCAAAGCCGGTGAAATTATTCTGCCGACCGACCCACGCAATCCGCTCGGAAAAATGAAAATCCCGCTCGGCTACGGCTACCTAATTCATCAAGCGAAAGGCGCGGGCGATTTGGGAAGCCTTGTTTCGCACGGCTGCGTGCGGGTGATGCAGGCGGATTTATATGATTTGGCGAACAAAATTATTGCCGCCCGCGAGCTTGATGTAACGAAAGAGCAGATTGCCGAGGCGAGAGGAACGAAAGAAACTTTGGTGGCAGAACTCGAACCCATAATTCCCGTCGAAATAACTTACGATACGCTGGTAGTCGAAGCGGGGAAATTGCGAATTTACCCGGACGTTTACGAACGCAAGACCAATACGGCGGAAAATCTTCGCGCCGAACTAAAATCGAGCGGCGTTGCGGCGACGAATTTAGACGACGCGACGCTGAATAAAATGCTGGCACGCGCCGCTGGTAAAAAACAATTCGTCGTGAGCGTTAAAAACATCGAAGCGGGAAAGGCTTTGACCGGCGGGCAAACGCTGGCGGTCGTAGCGCCGAGCGCGCCGGCGAGCGCGGTGAGAAACGTCGTGCAGAAGCGCAAAATTTCAAGGTAACGGCGCGGTTTTGTTATTCGTCGCCGGAGAGTTTTGCGGCGCGTATTCCCAGTGCCAAGGCTCGTAAAAATACGGGTAAAATCCGAAGCGTGCGGCGTTTTTCACCAGCCACCGGTAAGCGGGCGTTTGGATTTGCAGGGCGCGGTTGAAATCTTTCGTGATGGTCGGTTCGCCGCCGACGTATATGTCGAGCGCGCGTCCGGTAAAATGCGGGCTGTTCGTGGCGAGACCGGCGCGTCCCGATTGCGGCGAGGCGGCTCGCAGTTTCGCTTGATACTCGCGCGAGCGGAAGGCGGAAATGATTCGCAAAAATTGTTCATCAGCGGCGAGCTCACCGTTCTTGTTTGTTTTTAATCGCAAATCGGCTGCCGCCGCCGCAACCATTTTTTTATAAGCCCGGTAAGTTTCGCGCTCGACTTTGAGCAGTTCGGCTTCGCGCATCGGATCGTAAAAATCCGTTATCGGCGCGGTCAACAAATCCGCTTCCGCCGGATAAACGCTGCTGTTCAAGCGGCGCGATTGCCAAAACTCAATCATCCGGTAAAGCGTTTCGCGGTCAATCGTTCCCGTTTCGCTCAAATCGTTTTTCGCTTGCCAGACGGAGACGGCGCGGGCAAATTCGTTTGTCGTTTCAACGGCTTCGGTGCCGATGGTTTGCCGAATCAAAACGGCGTAAAGATACCAGCCGCGCTGCTCTTTCGCCCCGAAATTCCAGACGAGATTGTTTCTGAGCCGCGCGTTTTCCTGCGCCGCCTGCGTCAACGCGGCGGGCGCGGCGCGCGGCGTATTTTTAACGACGATGATTTCTTTGGTTTCGGTTAAAGGCGTTCGGGCAGGCGACGCGGTTTGAATCGAGGAATTTTGCCCGTAGGTGTTTAATTTCGGAAAACTTATTGCCGCAACGCCGATGCAGAAAATGGCGCCGATGGCTGACAATAAAAT
>CADCUR010000030.1 GCA_902805935.1 uncultured Pyrinomonadaceae bacterium | reverse complement strand
AAAATAATTTTTTGCAGATTTTTTACGAGACCTTATAGCGGAGTGTGAAAATTTAATTTGAATTTCCGCATTCCTGGTTTTACCACCTAAAACAGGGCGAACTCGAATTCGAGTTCGCCCTGTTTTTCCCTTGAACGACAAAAGGCTGAGAAATTTTTTATCCGCTTTTCATAATCTGACGACAATTCTAAGTGTTTGAAAAAAAGACTTCTGTCCGACGGGTTACACAATTTGCCGAAAAACAAATAAAATTCTATTTGAAATATGCTGATTTGAAGTATGTTTTGCTATTGTTAATTTTTAGTTTTACGTCTGTCTCTTTTGGTGAACTTAATTTATGAATTCGAATTTAATCAGAAACTTTTCAATCATCGCCCACATTGACCACGGCAAATCAACGCTTGCCGACAGAATTCTGCAACTGACCGGCGCGGTCGCCGACCGCGATATGGAAGCGCAACTGCTCGACGATATGGATTTGGAACGCGAGCGCGGCATCACGATTAAAGCCCACGCCGTCCGTCTCGATTACAAGGCAAAGGACGGCGAGCAATACGTTTTAAATTTGATTGACACGCCCGGTCACGTTGATTTTTCCTACGAAGTTTCGCGTTCGCTTTCGGCTTGCGAAGGCGCGCTGTTAATTGTTGATGCTTCTCAAGGCGTCGAAGCGCAGACTTTGGCGAACACATATCTCGCGCTCGAAAACGATTTGGAACTGATTCCCGTTCTCAACAAAATTGATTTGCCAAGCGCCGAACCCGAACGCATTAAAGAGCAAATCGAAAACATCATCGGCTTGGACGCGAGCGAAGCCGTTTTAACGAGCGCGAAAACCGGCATCGGAATCGAGGAAGTTTTAGAGGCAATCGTCAAAAAAATTCCCGCCCCGAAAGGCGACAAAGACGCGCCCCTCAAGGCTCTGATTTTCGATTCGTGGTATGACAGCTACCGCGGCGTAATCGTTCTGTTCCGCGTCATCGAAGGCACGATTAAAAAGGGAACGAAAATAAAATTTTTTAATACGGGGCGCGAATATTTAATTGAAACAATCGGCGTCAACCGCCCGCGCCCGACGCCGATTGATTCTTTGAGCGTCGGCGAAGTCGGCTTCATCACCGCCTCGATAAAAACCGTCGCCGACGTGCAAATCGGCGACACGATCACCGAAGCGGCACGTCCGGTTGACCAGCCGTTTCCCGGTTTTCAAGAAGTTAAACCGATGGTTTTCGCCGGACTTTACCCGACCGATTCGGCGCAATACGAAGACTTGCGCGACGCGATGGAAAAACTTCGCCTCAACGACGCTTCGTTTTTCTTCGAGCCGGAAAGCTCGACCGCGCTCGGTTTCGGCTTCCGCTGCGGTTTTCTCGGACTGCTGCATATGGAAATCGTGCAGGAAAGATTGGAACGTGAATTCAATCTCGATTTAATTACGACCGCGCCCGGCGTGCGTTACCGCGTGACGACGACCGACGGCGAAGTCGCGGAAATTGACAGCCCATCGAAAATGCCGGACACGGGCAGAATCGTCAAAATCGAAGAACCGTTTATCGAAGCGACGATTTTAACGAACGACACATTCTTAGGCGGCATTCTGCCGCTGCTCGAAGAAAAACGCGGCGTGCAGAAAAAATTTGAATTCGTCACCTCAAACCGCGTGATGCTCGTCTATGACATTCCGCTCAATGAAATCGTCCTTGATTTTTACGACAGATTAAAAAGCGTTTCCAAAGGTTACGCTTCCCTTGATTACCATCTTTCCGGTTATCGTGAAAGCGATTTGGTCAAACTCGACATTTTAGTTTCGGGCGAACAGGTTGACGCGCTCGCGCTGATTCTGCACCGCGCCACGTCCGCCGCCAAAGGCAGAATCGTCACGGCGAAAATGAAGGAACTCATCCCGCGCCAGATGTTTGAAGTCGCCATCCAAGCCGCCATCGGCAACAAAGTCATCGCCCGCGAAACCGTCAAAGCGATGGGCAAAAACGTCATCGCCAAATGCTACGGCGGTGACATTTCGAGAAAACGCAAACTGCTCGAAAAACAAAAAGAAGGCAAAAAGCGAATGAAAAAAGTCGGGCGCGTCGAGATTCCGCAGGAAGCGTTTCTGGCAGTCTTGAAGGTGAATGAAAGTTAATGGTTTATTTATTCTTAAGTAGCAAGCAGACAGGAATATTCTAGGGCGTGAGCCACTTGGTTTCGAGTTCGCCTGCTTCATTCCAAGTAAAAAGCGAGCGGCGATGTCCGCGGACGTTCATTTCCAGACAATCTATTTCTTCGACGGTCGAGGTGACGACGACGAAATTGGCGCGCCCGATTTCGGATTCTTCGCGCGTCGGTTCGCGGTCAATCAAATCTTCGGGCAAACCGGAAGTTGGTTTTTTGCTCGGTTGCGTCGGGGCTTCGCCGATGTAGCAGCGGCGCGAGAAAAGCTCGGTTGACTGCCATTGTTCTTCGGCGAGTTCGTCGCCCAAATGAACCGTCGCTTTTCCTCGAATGCGAACCTGCAGCTTTTCTTCCGGGTGATAGAAAAGGTAATAAACGTTCGGATTCGCTTTGATGTGTTTGATTTTCGGCGAGCCGTTGTGCGAGTGAAACGCCAACTGCGGCGGACGGCGCCAGAAGCGGCGCAGCACGACCATTCGCAAATCCGGTTGGTTATCGCAAACCGTGCCGAAAACCGGCGTGTGAAACGGATGCCGCCGCTGAAGCGTTCCCAAATCTAAATTCTTCCAGATGTTTTTGAGAATCTCGCCGTGCGAAACGGGCTTCTCCCACATACTTGTCATTTAACTTTTTAGTTTATCAATAATCGCGTTGGCAAAGTCGGCGGTTTTCGCCGTGCCGCCTAAATCTTTGGTAATCGTCGTGCCGTCGGCAAAAACTTCGAGCATCGCTTTTTCGGTGCGTTCCGCCGCGTCGCGCTCGCCGATGTGTTTGAGCATTAAAATCGCCGACATCAAAATCGCGGTCGGATTCGCCACGCCCTGACCGGCGATGTCGGGCGCGGAACCGTGGACGGCTTCAAAAACCGCGCCGATTTCGCCGATGTTCGCGCCCGGCGCAAGTCCTAAACCGCCAATCAACCCGGCGCACAAATCCGAAACGATGTCGCCGTAGAGATTTTCCATTACCATCACGTCGAACTGCTGCGGGTTCATCACGAGCTGCATACAGCAGTTGTCAATGATTTTATCGTCGGCTTCGATTTCGGGAAAATCCTTCGCCACGTTGTAAAAACTGCTCAGAAAAAGTCCGTCCGACAATTTCATAATGTTCGCTTTGTGAACCGCCGTGACTTTTTTGCGTCCTTCGCGCGTGGCGAATTCAAAAGCGTAGCGGGAGATTCTAGTCGAAGCCTTTTCCGTAATGATTTTGATGCTTTCGACCACGCCCGGCACGACCGTATGTTCGAGTCCGGCGTATAAATCTTCAGTGTTTTCGCGGACGATGACCAAATTGAGATTCGGGTATTTGCACGGAATGTTCGGCAAAGCGCGAATCGGGCGGACGTTGGCATACAAATCAAGCGTTTTTCGCAAGCCGACGTTTACAGACGTGAAACCTTTGCCGACCGGCGTGGTCAGCGGACCTTTGAGCGCGACTTTGTTTTTCTTAATCGAGTCAGTCGCCGCCGCCGGCAAAGTCTCGCCGAATTTCTCAAGTGCTTGTGCGCCGATGATTTGCGTTTCCCAATCAATTTCCACGCCCGAAGCCTCGATGATTCTGACGGTCGCCGCGATGATTTCCGGTCCGATGCCGTCGCCCGGAATCAATGTGATAGTATGTTTCATTGGTTGTCTCTCGTCCTTCACTGGTTTGTTTCTATTGCGTTATTATTAAATTTACAACGGACGGCGGACAAACGACAAAGGACAAAGAGTTTGTTTTAATGAATCTCTCAAAAAATTCAGAAATCTTAATCATCGGCGGCGGCGTTATCGGTTTGGCAATCGCTCGTGAACTGCGAAAGCGCGGTGCGGGCAGAATCACCGTTCTCGAACGCGGCGCAATCGGAAGCGAATCATCATACGCGGCGGCGGGTATGCTCGCGCCGCAAGCCGAAGCCGACGAAGCCGACGACTTTTTTCATCTGTGCGACGAGTCGAATAAACTTTACCCGCAGTTCGCCGAAGAGCTTTTAGCGGAAACCGGCGTCTCGATTGAACTCGACCGTCGCGGAACGCTTTACCTGGCTTTGACCGACGGCGATGTGCGGCAGATTCGCCATCGTTTCGCGTGGCAGGAACGAGCCGGTTTGAACGTCGAGCATTTAAGTGCGAACGAGGCGCGAAAACTCGAACCGTTCATTTCGCCCGACGTGCGCGAGGCTTTATTTTTTCCGAACGATTGGCAAGTCGAAAATCGAAAATTGCTCGCCGCGCTCGGAAAATATGCTGAAATCAACGATATCGAAATCGTCGAAAACACAGAAATAAAAAGTCTTTTGATCGAGAAAAACAAAATCGTCGGCGCGGAAACCGGCGGCGAAAAGTTTGCGGCACAAACGGTCGTGCTTGCAACAGGCGCATGGACTTCGCTCATCAAAGCCGACGGTTTGACGATGCCTTTTGTGAAACCGATTCGAGGACAAATCACGACTTATCGAACGGCAAAGCGGCTTTTCGGAACGGTGATTTACAGCCCGCGCGGTTATCTCGTGCCGCGCCGCGACGGGCGGATTTTGGCGGGCGCGACCGTTGAAGATGTCGGTTTCGACAAATCGGTAACGGCGGACGGCGTTGATTTTCTGCGGGAAAACGCTTTCGAAATCGCGCCGAGTTTGGTCAATCTCGCGCCCGACGAAACTTGGGCGGGTTTGCGACCTCGCGCGGCGGACGGTCTTCCAATTTTGGGCGCGTTGTCACCCGAAATCGAAAATCTGTTTGTGGCGACGGCGCATTACCGCAACGGAATTTTACTCGCGCCGGAAACGGCGAAAATTCTGGCGGATGCAATCGTCGGAAACGTTGAATCAAAGTATTTAAAAATTTTCAGTCCGCGCCGCTTTCAGGCAGCAAAAGCATTTTGAAAAAGAAAATAAAATCACAGATGGATACGGATGAACACAGATTTTAGAAATTGAAAAATCCGGTTTTGTCTTGTTTTTATCTGTGTCTATCTGTGTCCATCTGTGGTTAAATATAAACGATGCGTAATTTAATTTTTATATCTTTAGTTGTAATTTTATCCGCGAGCGTTTTCGCCCAATCGCGGCGCGTCAGTCCGAACGCGCCGCAAACGGCAGCTTCAACCGCCGCTGCGATGAAAGATTTAACCGCCGAGGAAATGTTTAACGAGGCGAACACTTACTCGAAAAAGAAATTTGCCGAGTTCGAGAGCAAAAAAATTCCGTTCAGCGACAATCTTTTTAAGGTTACAATTAAAGAGCAAAAACAACTCGCGGCGAAATACGCGGCGGCTCTAGGCGCGCGCGAGAACTTAAAAGCCGAAGACTTTTATTACGTCGGAATGCTCAATTGGCTGGCGGAAAATCTCGACAACGCGACCGAATCTTTTCGCAAATTTCTCGCCTCGGAAAATTCGGCAGCCGAGAAAACGCAAACCGCCCGGTCAATCGTCATCGTCGTTGCGGCGCGCCGGAAAAATTTCGACGAAGCCGAAAAACTTTTGGGCGAATATCTGAAAGCCGAGCCGATTAAGATGACCGAGCGCGCCCGTATGGAAACGGAGTTGGCGAAAAGTTATCGCGGCGAGAAAAATTATGCGAAAGCTGCCGCGCACGCCGACGAAGCCTTTCGCGCCTTTAAAGCCGTGTTTCAGGATTCGGCTTCGCGCGCCCGCGGGCTGGACGATTTACACGACGCGGGAATGACCGTTTTTGAAATTTACCGAGACGGCGGCAAAACCAAAGAAGCCGAAAACGCCCTTGACGATTTGCGGAAAACCGCAGCTCTCGTCGGCTCAAGCAGCATTTACTACGGGGCGGTTGACGAGCATATCAAGTATTTGATTGCGACGAACCGAAAGCCGCTCGCGCTTGAACTCTACCGCGCCGCGCCCGCGCAAGCCGAACGAGATTTTACGGCAAAGCCGCTTCACGAAGACGTTTCGCGCCGCCTCAAAAAGCGCGAAAAACATTACAAACTACTCGGCGACGTTGCGCCGGAACTCGCCGCCATTGACCGCTGGTTTCCCGGCGCGCCGCAAACTTTGGCGAGTTTTCGCGGGCGCGTCGTGCTGCTCGATTTTTGGGCGACGTGGTGCGGTCCGTGCATCGAGGCTTTTCCGGCGTTGATCGAATGGCATCAGAATTACAAACCAGGCGGCTTGGAAATTTTGGGCGTCACGAAATATCACGGCGAAGCCGAAGGTTTTCCGGTGGACAATGCGGCGGAGCTGGATTTTCTCCAGCGATTCAAAAAAGCCCATCGTCTGCCTTACGATTTCGTCGTCGCCCGCGACAACACGAATCAAACCGCTTACGGCGCCGGCGCGATTCCGACCCACGTTTTGATTGACCGCAAAGGCGTGATCCGCTACATCGAAACCGGCACGAGCGCGAGCCGCGAAGAGGAAATCCGCGCCGAGATTGAAAAACTTTTAGCGGAAAAATAATTCCTTAAATTTTGAGAATCGGGAGAATCGCCGACAGCTTTTGTCCGGTAAATTCCCTAAACTTTTTGAACTCTTTATGTCGCAGGAAACTGAAATTTCAGAAAGCAAAACGCAAACTTTTTACGACAGCATCGCCGACGTTCACAATCTGGCGATGAAAGTCAACGGTTATCGGTCTTCGGTAGCGAATTACCTGCAATCGCTCGACTTACAGTTAAACGAAAATTCGCTTGTGTTAGACGCGGGCAGCGGCACGGGAATCGTCACGCTCGGATTTCAAACGGCGGGTTTTCGCCCGAAAAAATGCGTCGCGCTCGATTTATCCTTCAACTCGCTGGATATTTCGCGCGAACAGTTTGAACGAGACGAAAACGCGGATGCGAAAAACATTGCTCTCGTGCAGGGCAACGTCGTCGAAATGCCTTTCGCGGAGGAAACTTTCGATTTGATTTTAACCTGCGGCGTGCTGGAATACGTCGCGCTCGAAGACGGCTTGAAGGAATTTGCGCGCGTTTTGAAAACCGGCGCGAAGCTCGTTTTAATTCCCGTCAAACCGTCGCTTGTCGGCGCGGTGCTGGAAATTTTATACAACTTCAAAATTCATTCAATCGAAGAAACCGAAGAAATTGCCGCGCGTTATTTTAAGATTGTCGGCGAACACGAATTTCCGATTACCGAACCGATGGGCTGGTCGAAGATGATTTTTCTGCTGGAAAAAAAGTGAAAAAGTGAAAAAGTGCAAAGGTGAAAAAGTTTTGTTAATCACCACTCAACTTATGTCTTACACTTTTACCCTTTTTACTTTTTCACTTTCACCTTTCTGATTATGCCGGCAAAAGACATTCGCCCGCTTATCATCGCGCATCGCGGCGCAAGCGCGCTCGCGCCGGAAAACACGCTCGCCGCATTTCGTAAAGCGATTGATGACGGCGCCGACGGCATCGAATTTGACGTGCGATTTGCCAAAGACCGCGTGCCGGTCGTCATTCACGACGCGAAACTGGAACGGCTCGGAAAGCGCGAAGGTCGCGTATCGCATTACACATCTCAAGAGTTGCAAACTCTCGATGTCGGCAGTTGGTTTAACGATAAAAATCCGCATAAATCGAACGGCAAGTTTTCTCTCGAAACCGTTCCGACGCTTGAAAGCCTTCTCGAATTTTTGGGCGGTTACAAAGGCTTGCTTTACCTTGAAATAAAATGCCGCGAAGACGAAAGCGGCTCGCTCGTTGAAACCGTCTGCCAATTGATTCGGCAAAGCGATTTGCTGCCGCAAATCATCGTCAAAAGTTTTAACCTCGAAGCCGTCCGCTACGTGCGCCGACTGTTGCCCGAAGCGCGCACCGCCGCGCTGTTTGCGCCGAAAATTCTCGACGTTCTGCGTAAAAAGAAACGCCTTCTGAAAAAGGCGCAGGAATGCGAAGCCGACGAGCTTTCGATTCATTTTTCTCTGGCAACCGAAAAATTCGTCAGCCGCGCGGCGAAGAAAAATCTGCCGGTAACGATTTGGACGGCGAACAACCCGGTTTGGGTCAGGCGCGCCGTTAATCTCGGCATCAACGCCATCATCACCAATAATCCGGCGCGGCTTTTAGCAATGCGCGACGAAATTATGCGGAAAAATTCTGTTTCGCTTTGAGTTTTCAGGTTGAAAATTACGCGCCGCGTGCGGAGACGGCGGAACTCAGTCGTTTTTTTTATCGTCGTTCGCCGACGGAAAAAGCCATTTGGCGACAATCACAAATAAAGCGATCACGCTGACGGTCGTCGAGGTGATGAAGGCGATTAAAACGCTGTCGGCGAGCGTAAAAACGTTTTTCAGTGTGGCTGTCAAAGCGACGAGCGCGACGACGACCGCCAGCCACGCCGTGATTAACCAGAAAAGTCTGCCGACGTATTGTTTGCGAGTATCGTGAAGTTCGGTAAGCCGCCCGCTTTCGTCTTTCAGCCGCTGGTTTTGCAGCTCCAATCCTTGATTTTCGATTTGCAGTTTTTGATTTTCGATTCTGAGCCGTTCGAGTTCGGTAAAGGCTTTTTGACGGGTGGTCAATTCGGCTTCTAAAAACAAATCGTTGAGCTTATCGGGCGGTAACGAGATGTTTTGAGTTTGCGATTCGAGGATCACTTCTCGATGCGCTGGCTTTATCAAAGTCGGCGGTTCGGCGGTCTGCCGATTCTTATCTGAAACGACAGTTTTTTTTTCGCTACGGTTGATTGTCGAATCGTTCATACAATTCTCGGCGGTAATACTCGGCGATCAACTCGTCGGAAATCACGCCGAATGGGTTGGTTCGCCAAGTTTCGCTCCACGGCGTTCCTTTGCGGTGCGTCAAATCCGACAGTTCAAAGCCGGACAATTCGCCGTAGTCGTGCCAGACTTCTCTGATTATTTCCATTTCCTGGCTGACCTCGCCAACCGGCGGCGCGTCGGTCGAAATATAATCTTTGACTTCGCCCGCGCCGTAATGCTTGAGCGTTTTGTAAAGATTCGGAATCACCGGACCCCATTCAAAGGCGTGAATGTTATTGTGAAAAAGCGGTTTGCCGAGTTTGGCAAGCGAGTATCCGTGCGCGATATAGACGAGCTTTTGCAGCTGCATATTCGTCAAAGATTTTTCGCTCCGACGGGCTAACTCAAGAAACGCGTTAGCCGCCGATTCTGCGCTATACATAAGTTTAATTTCAAGAATTCAGCAACTTATATTTTAACAGGCAAATTGCTTTCGGCAAAGCTAAAAAACAATCAATGCGAGTAAAATAAGCCTTTAATTACAAGGTGCTTTCGAGAACCGCCTGCGTTTGCTCGGCGCGAAATTTTTTAAGTTTTTCGCGCAGGTCGGTGCGCGAATTTGCCAGAATCGAAACGGCAAGAAGCGCCGCGTTTTTCGCGCCCGCCGCGCCGATAGCAAGAGTTCCGACCGGAACGCCTGCGGGCATCTGGACGATTGATAAAAGCGAGTCCATTCCCGACAAGGCTTTGCTCTGAACAGGAACGCCGAGCACGGGAAGAACGGTTTGCGAAGCGCACATTCCCGGCAAGTGAGCCGCGCCGCCCGCGCCGGCGATGATGACTTCGACGCCGCGCGATTCAGCCATTTTTGCAAACTCAAAAAGCAAATCCGGCGTTCGGTGCGCCGAAACGACTTTGCATTCGTGAGAAACATCGAAATCTTTCAAAACGTCCGAAGCGTTTCGCATCGTTTCCCAATCTGACGTGCTGCCCATAATTATCGAAACGATTGGACTTTGGACTTCGGACTTCGAACTTTGAGCTTTTGGTTGTTTTGCCATTTGCTTACAAAATAAAAAAGATGCGCGCCGAAAGCAAACGCCGCACATCTTTTAATGTTTCGGACAATGTTCTTTTCACCGGCAAACTTTAAATTTACTGCTTCAGAACTTTCAGATACTCTATCCACGGTCCGACCGCTTCTTTATACTGCTTCGCCATTATGCGTGACACTTGCGCGATGTGGTCGAGATCGTGAACCGTCCAGGTAGCCAGAAGCTGTGCGAGCGTTACCTCGCCGAAAGCCGGATGAACGCCTTTTTCTTCCAAAGTTTCAGCGGTTAGTTTCTTGGAACGAAGAACTTCGATATTCTTTTGCCGCAATCTTCTGAATTCATCCAGCAACTGCTGAAGAGTTTTCCCTTTACTTTCTTCAAATTGCGCAAATCGGTCAAACGACTTGAATGTTTTATCCGGCGCATCGGAAAGAATAACTTCAGTTCTCGCAATCCAGTCCGTTTTTTCTCCGTGAACGAGATGTCCCAGAACGTCGAACACACTCCACGTTTCGCCGCCTTCGTTATTTTCAGTCCATTCGGCAGATACATTTTTCACCATCGCTTCCAGAACTTCGGGCGTGCGTTCGAGAATTTCTATCGTTTTTTCGATTGTAAAACTCATTGTTTGGTTTTTAGATTCCGACGAAATTGAATTAACGATCTTTTAGAATTGACGCTCACGAGATTATTTATAAAG
>CADCUR010000029.1 GCA_902805935.1 uncultured Pyrinomonadaceae bacterium | reverse complement strand
CGAAGCGCGGAAAGTAATCGCTTTCGCCGATAGTTTTACCAGCAGATTTATGATGAGAAAAACAATTACGCCAACGGTCGGAACTTGAAACTTTAAGGTTAAGGTTTGACCGTCGGCTCTAAGCAAGGAGAAACGAAAATGGTCAAACGAACGAAACCGAGTGTCAAAAGCGAAATTGACAAACTCAACGAACACGAAACCGTAGCCGTCGCGGGTTATATTTCCCAACTTCTCTCAGCACGTCTCTCGAAACAATCCGAATTACAATCAAGCGACGATTTAATCGTGTCTTTGTCCGAAAGACGCGAGAACCGGCGCGCGCGACAAGCGTTTGAATGGGAAAAAGTTCGGCGTCAAAACGTCCAACGCACCGCTTGAAATGCCAGTTACGAATTACGAATTACGAATTACGAATTTCAAATCGGCTTTTCGATTTTTCGTGATTCTCTGTGTATTTGTCGTTTCGGCGAGAATTTATTGCGCGCAAGATGCTTCTCCTACCGCGCATATCACGCGGGAAGAAGTTGACCTTTTGCCTTATGACGGAATTTTTCAAACAAAGATTAGGGAAATAAGCGTCGAGAGAAAGCGTGATGCGCTTCTCAAACTTCGCAATTACCGTTCGGCTGCCGCTTCTAGAATTGCCGTTCCCGCGCTGAAAGATTCCTCGGAAATTGTCCGCGCGACAGCCGCCGCTTCGGTCGTTTTTCTGCCAGCCGACGAAGCTGCGCGCAATCTTCTGCCGCTTCTCGCCGACAAAAAACCGTTTGTTAGACGCGAAGCGGCTTACGCACTCGGCGTCGTCCGTAACGCGAGCGCAATTAACCCGTTGCTACAAATCGCGCAAAAAGATAAAGTCGCGGAAGTCCGCAACGCGGCAATCGTCGCGCTCGGCGAAATCGGCGACGCGGCGGCAGTCGGCGAACTCATCAAACTTCTGCAAAGAAAACCGCAGGCGAAAGAAGAATTTACGCGTCGCAGCGCAGCGCGCGCCATCGGACAAATCGCGCAGATTATCCAGACGAACAAGGTGAAAGTTCTCACGCCCGAAAATTTTCTGCCGGACAAATTAAAAGAAATAGAAAAACCGAATCATCCGAAATTGATTGATGATTTTCCAATGTTTCGCGCGGCAATCAGCGTCTTGACCGAAGTTCTGCAAAACCGGCAGGATTTTCCCAATGTGAAACGCGAAGCGGCTTTCGCGCTCGGTGCAATCGGCGACGAATCGGCGATTCCGGTTTTGCAAGCTAATCTCGCCGATGCGGATTATTATTTGGCGGAAATTTGCCGCGAGTCTTTGCGGAAGATTGCCGTTTATGCGGAATATGCGAAAATAAATGCGAGTTCACGATAAAAAAATTATGCCCGCAACACACCAGCAAAAATCAACGCCCGAAGATTTAACGCAGATTTATTCGGCTGTCCGGCGACGCACCGAAGCGATTTGCGCGCCGCTCGAAACCGAAGATTACATTCCGCAGCCGACCGTTGACGTTAGCCCGCCGAAGTGGAACGTCGCGCACACGACCTGGTTTTTCGAGGAGATGATTTTGAAACCTTTCGCGGAAAATTACCGCGAGTTTAACCCGCATTTCAGTTTTCTTTTTAACAGTTATTACAATTCGGTCGGCACCCGAACCGCACGCGACAATCGCGGCGATTTGTCGCGCCCGACGGTCAAGGAGGTTTTTCAGTACCGAAAATTCGTTGACGAAAAAATGCTGGAACTGCTCGAACGCGAGCTGCCAAAGGAAGTGCGTAAACTCGTCGCGCTCGGACTCAATCACGAACAGCAGCATCAGGAACTTTTGCTCACCGACATCAAATACACGTTCAGTTGCAACCCGACTTTTCCCGTCTATTATGCCGGAGAAATTTTAGAGGAACGCGGCGAAACCGCGTCGAATGAATTCGCCGAATTTGCCGGTGGAATCTACAAAATCGGGTTTGAAGGCGGTGGTTTTTGTTTTGATAACGAACTGGCGCGGCACCGAGTTTACTTGCAGAATTACACGATTGCGAAAAATCTCGTTACGAACGGCGAATATCTCGAATTTATCGAAGACGGAGGCTACGCGGATTTCCGCCACTGGCACGCGGAAGGTTGGGATTGGGTTAATCAAAACGAAATAAACGCGCCGCTTTACTGGCTTCAACGAGACGGCGAATGGTTTCAGTTCACGCTCGGCGGTTTGCGCAAATTAAACCGAAACAATCCGGTCTGCCACGTTT
The DNA here is from genome assembly GCA_902805935.1 of uncultured Pyrinomonadaceae bacterium. Taxonomy (GTDB): domain Bacteria; phylum Acidobacteriota; class Blastocatellia; order Pyrinomonadales; family Pyrinomonadaceae. The sequence goes on along the minus strand of CADCUR010000029.1, from coordinate 8,427 downwards.
CGTTTTACGAAGCGGCGGCGTTTGCCGAATGGAAAAATCTTCGTTTGCCGACCGAGTTTGAATGGGAAGCGGCGAGCAGCAAATTTGACTGGGGTTTGCGCTGGGAATGGACGAACAGCGCGTATCTGCCGTATCCGCATTTCAAACGAGCGGGCGGCGCAATCGGCGAATACAACGGCAAATTTATGATCAACCAGATGGTTCTGCGCGGCGCAAGCGTCGCCACGTCGCCCGGTCACAGCCGCCCGACTTACCGCAACTTTTTTCATCCGCCGCTGCGCTGGCAATTTACGGGAATTCGTTTGGCGAAGTGATTTTACGCCCGCGAAGGACATGAATTAAACAAAATTTTTTAAAAATCAGATTGCCCTTTTTCGTATGTTTCGCGTGTTTCGCGGGCTAATAAAAAATAGATGCAAACATCGAGCGCAACTCAACCGAACACTTTTGCCGAAGACGTTCGGCGCGGTTTATCTTCGGAGCCAAAATTCCTGTCATCGAAATACTTTTACGACGACGAGGGCAGCCGTCTGTTTCAAAAGATTATGAAACTGCCCGAATACTACCTCACCGAATCCGAGTTTGAAATTTTCTCGACGCAGACGAAACAGATTTACGAGGCTTTCGGCGCAAGCGGCGCCGAATTCGATTTAATCGAACTCGGCGCGGGCGACGGCGCGAAAACTTCGGTGCTGGTTGAGTATTTTCTCAAACAAAAAGCCGCGTTCACTTACGTTCCGATTGATATTTCCGAAGAAGCGCTACATTTTCTGACCGAAAAATTTACGGTTCAATTCCCGAATCTCTCGATTCAAACCGAGCGCGGCGATTATTTTCGCGCGCTCAAAACCTTTAAGTCGAAATCCGACCGGCGGAAAATTATTTTGTTTTTAGGCTCAAACATCGGGAATTTTGGACGGCAGCAGGCACAGGATTTTTTTGCGAGTCTGCGAGCGGCGATGAACGACGTGGATCGGCTTTTCGTCGGTTTCGATTTGCAAAAAGACCCGCGCGTGATTCTCCGCGCTTACGACGACGCTTCGGGCGTGACCGCTGAATTTAACTTGAATTTGCTGACGAGAATCAACCGCGAACTCGGTGCGGATTTCAACCTGTCGGATTTTTCGCATTACGCCAGTTATCACCCGATTGAAGGCGCGGCGCGTTCGTTTCTGATAAGCCGAAAAGTTCAGACTGTTTCAATCAAAACATTAAACGAATCTTTCGAGTTTGCCGCTTGGGAGCCGATTTTTATGGAAATTTCGCAAAAATACAATCCGGCGATGATTGATGATTTAGCCCGCACATCTGGTTTTCAAATCGCCGAAAACTTTTTCGACGGCAAAAACTTCTACGCCGATTCGCTCTGGAAACCCGCATAATCAAAAGCCGTTCAAATACCGGCATTGCCTCGAATGAAATTCACAATTCTGCGTTTCGATTCCGTCGGCTCGACCAATACCGAAGCCTTAAAACAGGCGAAACTCGGCGCGGGCGAAGGTTTGTGCGTCGTCGCCCGACGGCAAACCGCCGGGCGCGGACGATACGGGCGCGTCTGGATTTCCGAACCGGACGCGGGACTTTATTTTAGTGTTGTTCTGCGCCCGAAAATCGCGAACAGATTTTTGCCCCTCATCACTTTGACGGCGGCAATTGCGGTTTATGATGCGCTCGCCGAACTATACGGGTTAAAGCCGGATATAAAATGGGCGAACGACATCCACGTCAACGACAAAAAAATTTGCGGAATTCTGGCGGAGATGACGGAATCAGACGGCGGTTTGGCAATCGCGCTCGGCATCGGCGTCAATTTGAAATTGTCAAATTTTCCGCCCGAACTCATAGAAACGGCGACATCTATCGAAGCGGAAACAAACCGCACGCCCGACGCCGACGCGCTGTTGCAAACTTTAACGCGGCGGCTTGCCGAATACTACTCGGTCTTGAATGACGAAAACGGCGCCGAAAAAATCAGGCGCGAGTGGGCGCGGCGTTCGTCGTATTTTGCGGACAAAAGCGTCAAAGTCAAACTGGAAAATGAAACGATTACGGGAACGACGCGCGGACTCGAAGAAAACGGCGCGCTGCGCGTCGAAACCGACGGCGGCGAAATAAAAATTATTCAGGCGGGCGACGTGGAAATGCTGCGAAAAGTTTAGCGGCGGAAATCAATTGAATTTCCCCGTGCAAAAGTGTAAGTTGTAGAAAGTATTTTACAAATATATTTATAAAAATTTTATGAAAGACGATTTTGGTTTTGAAGAGGAAGATTTGGAATTTGAAGATTCGGAAAACGATTTGGACGACTTTGACGATTTTGACGAAGATGAATTCGGCGAGGTGCAGATGCGCACCGCGGTTTTGTCGAAAAACAATATGGTCGCGCTTTTGTGCGTGAAAACGGCGACCGAAGGCGGCGCGATTTGCCGCGTTGACCCGCGCGAAACGAATCCGTCGGTGCAGCTTTACGACGACCCGGAAAAAGCCTTGCAATGGTTTACGAAAAGTTTGCGGACAAGCCGCAAAAACGGCTGGCAAATCGTTTACGACGGTTTGCCGCTGCAAGGATAACAAAGTGGAAGAGTGAAAAAGCAGAAAGGTGAAAAAGTTTTGGTTGAAAGTTTCAACGTCGAACTTCAAAACCAAACTTTTTCACTGTTTCACTTTTTCACTCTTCCACTTTTATGCTTTTGGCGATTGACATCGGCAACACGCTGACGAAATTCGGAGTTTTTGAAAACGATACGCTTCAATGCCGAATGGCTGTTCCGACCATCCGCCGTCAAACTGCCGATGAAATTTACCGCCCTGTAACTCAAAACATTCACGCTGTCATTATCTCTTCAGTAGTGCCTGAACTGAACGACGCATATCTGGAATTTTCTCAAAGGTATTACAGTCTTGAACCGCTTTTTGTTGATTCTTCATTCGATTTCAATTTAAAAATAAAATATAATCCGCCGGAAAAACTCGGCGTTGACCGTCTGACAGCGGCTTTCGCGGCAGCAGAAAAATACGGCGCGCCGTGCATCGTCGGCGATTTCGGAACGGCGACGACAATTGATGCGGTCAATTCAAAAAGAGAATTCTTGGGCGGAATCATCGCGCCCGGAATGCAGACAATGAGCGAGGCTCTTTTTCTGAAAACGTCACAATTGCCGAAAATCGAAATTGTAAAAGCCGAAAGCGTGATCGGCAATTCGACCGAGAAAGCCATCGAATCAGGAATTTATTTCGGCTACATCGGTCTGGTTGACGGCATCGTCGAGAGAATGATTGCCGAACTCGGCGAAAAAGCGAAAGTCGTTGCGACCGGCGGCTTCGCAAATCTAATTGCGGAAAGTTCCGTTAAAATTGATGTCGTGGACGACGACCTTTTGCTCGAAGGTTTGCGGCTCGTTTACGAAAAACGCTTTAGGTAAAAGCGGTAGGCGAAATAAACGATTAATCCAACCGCCGCCGCAATCAAAATCGCCAAACCTTCTCGCCGGTAATCAACGTTCGTCAAAAGCCAGACGATTAAAAGCAGGGATAAAACCGCAGCCACCACTCCGAAAGGCGCGATAAATTTCGCTTCGGGCGCGTTGCTTCGAAGTCTGAAAACAGGCAAAGACGCGCACGTCGTCGCGTAAACCAGCAGGCGCGTAATCGTAGCGATAGTCAGAGCGGCGTAGAAGGACGTTTGCAGAGTAAAAACGAAAATTACGACGGCGGTTAAAAGCAGCGAAACGTAAGGCGTTTTGTATTTTTCGTGCGTTCGAGCCAGAATTTGCGGCAATTCTTTTTGTTCAGCCATCGCAAACGGCAGCCGCGAAGCCGCAAGAAATCCGCCGTTCAAATTTCCCAAAATCGAGATGAGCGCGCCGACGGCGATAAAACTTGCGCCGAAGCTGCCCAAAAAATTTCCGGCGGCGTCAGCCAAAGGCGTTTTTGAATCAGCCAAATTGGGCAAAGTTCCGATAGCGACGATTTGAATAACGATAAAAAGACCGACGCAGAAAACGAGCGCGGTTAAAAGCGCGAACGGCACGTTTTTCTGCGGGTCTTTCGTTTCGCCCGCCGGAATAACCGCCGCTTCAAACCCGACGAAGGCGTAAATCAAAACGAGAATCGCCTCGGAAAATTTTCCGTATTCGGGCGTTTGGGCGAAACTGAAATTTGCCGGCTCGATGAAAAACACTCCGACGAGTGCGAAAACGAGCAGCGGCACGATTTTTCCGACGGTGAAAATATTAGTCATCACGGTTGATTCGCGCACGCCGATGAAATTGACAACGGTCATCAGCAAAACAACCAGAGTGACAATTGCAATCCGCCAGTAGCCGGTCGCCGCAGACGGAAAAAAGAATCCGAGATAAATTAGAAGCGCGTTGCAGTTGGTCGCAAAAGTCGTCACGCGGACAATCCAGTAAAGCCAGCCGACCTCGAAGCCGATTGCCGAACCGAACGCTTCTCTGGCGTAAAGATACATTCCGCCGGTTGACCGGAAACGGCTGGCGACTTCGGCGAAACACACGACGATAAACGCCACGATAATCGCGCAGACGACGAACGCCAGCAAACTGTAGCTGCCGATCAGCCCGGTGATTCTTGCCGGCAGCAGAAAGATTCCCGTTCCGATAATCGTATTGACGGCAATCGCCGTCAAATCCCAGCGATTGATGCCGCGAACAAGTTTTTCATCCGTCATTGATTTCAGGTTAATTCGTTTTTTTTGTTTTTTTATAACTCGCTTTTCATTTATACTTTCTAAACCGTTTTCCGTAAAGACTTCCAGAGGAGTTTTCGATGAAAAAATCTATTTCTGTGTTTTTCGCGCTGCTTGCCGTCGGTCTGTTTTTCGCCGAAGTTGACGCCCAAGGAAACAAAATTCCAAAAGCCGATTCGCCGAAAAATTACAAGCCCGCGGCGATTGAATCTTCGCCCGCTTTGCAGACGCTTTTAGATGCCGCCGTCGGCGAAACGCTCGATAAATTCGCGGCGAAAAAGATTACGTCTGACAACATTGCCGCGACCTTGATTGATTTGCGCGACCCGAACCGTTTAAAGATGGCGAGTTACCGCGGCGACCAAAAGATTTATCCGGCGAGCGTCATTAAAATGTTTTACTTGGCGGCGGTTCACGAATGGCTCGAAACCGGGCGAATTAAAAATTTTACGCCGGAACTCGCGCGCGGTTTGAAGGATATGATCGTTGATTCGTCGAACGACGCGACGCATTACATCGTGGACGTTTTGACCGGCACTTCCGCCGGCGGCGAACTTGCGCCGCGCGAATTAAAAATTTACGCCGACCGGCGCGAAGCGATCAATCGTTATTTCCAATCGCTCGAATACCCGGACATCAACGTCAATCAGAAAACTTACTGCGAAGATTTATACGGTCGCGAGCGACAATTTTGGGACGCCGGGAAAAACCGCAATATGCTGACGACGAACGCGACAGCGCGGCTTTTGGCGGAAATCGCCACAGGGAAAATGGTGTCGCCTGAGCGAAGCAAAACCATGCTCGATTTAATGCGGCGCGATTTCAGCGGAACGAGCGAAGACAAAGACAGTCAGGCGCACGGCTTTACCGCGCTCGCGCTTAAAGAACTGAATTTGAAAGACGCGAAACTTTTCTCAAAAGCCGGTTGGACTTCTAAGACGCGCCACGATGCCGCGTATATTGAAACGCCCAACAACTTAAAGTTCGTCTTGGTCGTTTTCACGGAAAATTTTGCCAGCGAACGTGATATTATTCCAAGCATCGCAAGTAAAATTCTGAAAAACTTGAAATAAAATTCTTCCACGAGGTAAATTATGAAATCTAAGATTTTTCTCTTTTCAATTGTCGTTTTTTTATCCGCGCTGAATCTTTCGGCGCAGAATTCGAGTTACCAAAAACCACCGAAAGACGTGCTGGACGTTTTAAATGCGGCGGCGATTCCGCAAACGTCAATCAGCCCGGCGAAAGATAAAATTCTGCTGCTCGAACCGCTCAACTATCCTTCGATTGACGAACTTTCGCAGCCGATGCTGCGGCTTGCCGGTTTGCGAATCAACCCAAATACAAACGGCGCGCATCGCCAGCCGTATGCCGTCAAACTGACTTTGAAAAACATTACGGACGGCAAGGAAACAATCGTCAATTTGCCGAACGGCGCGCAGATAATTTCGCCGCAGTGGAGCGCTGACGGAAAATACGTCGCGGCGGGAAACATCACGCCGACCGGCATCGAATTATGGATCGTCGAAACGGCGAACGCCAAAGCGACGATGGTGAAAAATGTTCGGGTCAATACGGCGTTCGGCGGTTTTTCGTGGATGCCCGACGGTAAATCTTTGCTCGTTAATTTAGTTTCGCCGAAACGCGCCGCCGCGCCGCCGTATCAAAATCTCACGCCGACCGCGCCGAATATTCAGGAGACGACCGGCAAAACCGGCGCGATTCGCACGTATCAGGATTTGCTGCGCAGCCCGAATGACGAAGCGTTGTTCGATTATTACGCGACATCGCAGCTTGCCGTCGTTTCGGTTGACGGCAAAATAAAAGAAATCGGACAACCGGCGATTTTTAACACGGCGGAAATTTCGCCTGACGGAAATTACATTTTAACGTCGCGCGTGCAGCGTCCGTTTTCGTATCTGCTGCCCGCCAATGATTTTCCGCAGGAAGTCGAAATTTGGGACACAAACGGCAAATCCGTTTACAAAGCGGCGAGCGTTCCGCTCCAAGACAACATTCCGGTTGACGGCGTAACGACCGCGCCGCGCAGTTTCGGCTGGATTCCGACCGAAGCGGCAACGCTCGTCTGGGCGGAAGCGCTCGACGAAGGCAACCCGAAAGCGAAAGTCGAATTCCGCGACAAATTAATGCGAATCGCCGCGCCGTTTTCCGCTGCGCCGACGGAAATCGTCAAAACTCAACATCGTTTCGCGGGCAGAAGTTTCGGCGAACGAGACGGCTTGATGCTGTTCAGCGATTACAACCGCGACACGCGCAAACGGCGACTGTTTATGGTGGATTACAGCGCCCAAGCGTCCGCGCCGAAATTGATTTCCGACTTGAACGTCGCTGACCGCTATAACGACATCGGTCAGCCGGTTGTGAAACGTCTGCCGAACGGTTTTAGCGTCGTTCAGCAAAACGGCGACGAGATTTTTCTAACGGGCGCAGGCGCGTCAGCCGAAGGCGATAGACCGTTTTTGCGCCGAATGAATTTGCAGACATTGAAAACCGAAGAAATCTGGCGTTCGACTAACACGGAATTTGAGGGTTTCGTCGCTCTGCTCGACGACGGCGGCACGCGATTTTTGACGCGCAAAGAATCGCCGCTTGACCCGCCGAATCTTTACCTTCGTTCGGTTGCCAACAGTCAAACGCCGCAGAAGGTAACGAATTTTTCCGATCCGGTTCCGCAACTGCGCGGCATCAAAAAGCAACTCGTGAAATACAAACGCGCCGACGGCGTTGATTTGTCGTTCACGCTTTACACGCCGCCGAATTACAAAGAAGGAACAAAACTTCCGACGCTCGTTTGGGCGTATCCGCTCGAATTCACCGATGCTTCGGTTGCCGGACAGGTTTCCGGTTCGACAAGTCGTTTTACGTCAATCGGCGGCATCTCGCATTTGTTCTTTTTGCTGAACGGCTACGCGGTTTTAGATAACGCGACGATGCCCGTTGTCGGTAACCCGGAAACCGTGAACGACACTTTCATTAAACAAATCAACGACAGCGCTAAGGCGGCGATTGATAAAGGCGTGGAAATGGGCGTGGTTGACCCAGAACGAGTCGGCGTCGGCGGTCACAGTTACGGCGCGTTTATGACGGCGAACCTTTTGGCGCATTCGGATTTGTTCCGCGCCGGAATCGCACGCTCGGGCGCGTATAATCGCACGTTGACGCCGTTCGGTTTTCAGGGCGAGCGGCGCAATTTCTGGGAAGCGACCGAGCTTTATACGAAAATCTCGCCGTTCTTTTACGCCAACAAAATCAACGAGCCGATTCTGCTGATTCACGGCGAAGCGGACAACAACACGGGAACTTTCCCGATTCAGTCCGAACGGCTTTTCGCCGCCTTGCAAGGCACGGGCGGCACGGCGCGACTCGTGATGCTGCCGCACGAATCGCACGGTTACTCGGCGCGCGAATCCGTCGAACACACTTTGTTTGAGATGATTTCGTGGTTCGATAAATACGTGAAAAACGCCAAACCGCGCGAGAAAAATCAGACGGCAAAACAATAACTGTGAAAAGAAAAACTCCGCTTCAATTTTCAACGAAGCGGAGTTTTTCTTTCTTAGAGCGAATTTCGATTCGATGAAATACAAAAAGCGGAGAATCAACATAGATGAGGAGGATGAACGGGATAAAGAAAACGCATAAATTATTCTTTTGTCTATTGCACTCGCTTCATCCCTGTTAATTCTTTTCTGACTTTT
>CADCUR010000028.1 GCA_902805935.1 uncultured Pyrinomonadaceae bacterium | reverse complement strand
GACTGTTGGCATTGAGCCGCAGATAACCGTAATCGGTAATGCGCGTCGAATCTGTCGGTTTTTCCAACTGCGCCGCCTGCGTTTCTCCTTCGATAATAATTTTTCCGTCGCGGTATAAATTAACCTGAACCGTCAGCTTCGGTTGATTCGTCGCTTTATCAATTTGCGCGTTGTAGAGCGTGTAAGCGTAAGCTAAAATCGTGTTTGGACGAAAACGGCGAATCGCTGGAATTGCCGTCGAAACAATCGGAGAAAGAGCGTTTTCCGGTTTGACGGCGGACGGAATAATAAATTTACCGTTTGCATCAGCCGCGCTGACGATTAAACCGGCTATAAAAATTTTGCTTTTTTTGAGGTCGGGAATCTCGATCATTTGACCTGCCGAACCGAGCATTTTGCTGTTCGCGTCGCGCGCCGCCAGCCGGAAATTATAAGTTCCGGCTTTTCTAACCGGCACGTCGGTCGTATAAATTATCCCGTTTTGCTTGATGAGCGGTATTGCCGCCGCTTCGACTTTAACTGCGTGCGTCCGGTTAAATTCGTCCACGACTTCGTTTTTTTCGTTTAATGTGACGGCGACAACATCGAGCGAAAGTTTTTTCATTCCGTTCGCGTCGTCAACGAAATTTAACTGGCTGCCGTCTAAATGCACGAGCGCGCGCACAACGTTGCCCTGCGCCGCATCGTTAACGAAATAGGCGGCGAGCCGCATGTTCAAACCGGCGCGCGGCAACGGCGCGACAATTGCTTCGTAGAGCTCGCTGTCGCCGGAACGCTTTTTCGGCGCAAGCGATTCGTCGGTTTTTCCTAAAAAACCGGCGCGCGAGCTTATTTTTAAGTCAGGTCTTTTCAACTTGATTTCAATTTTGTTGAAATCTTTGTTTTTGAAAGTTTCGTCGTCCGGCTCGTAGCTGAGCAGGTAATAACCTTTCTCTTTTCCTAGAGTCTGACGAATCGGATTGTCGAGAAAATTCTGATCTTTGTAAAATTCGCCGCCGGTTTCGTTTGCCAGATAAAACAAACCGTCGCGCGTATTGCTAATTTCCGTCGTTCGCGCGGCGACGATTTTCTCCGTGGCATTCCCGTCTTCGCGCACATAGACTTCATCGTTCGCGTTAGCCATCGTAGGGTTTATTACTCCGCGCACGTCAATCGTGTTGAAAACGACCGACGCGCGGTTCGCCGCATCCGTCAAATCGCGCAAAGCGTCGAACGCCTGTCGACCGGTGTTGCGGCGCGTCCGTATAGGCAAGCCGTCCGAAAGAAAAAAGACGACTTTGCGCCCGCCGATTTTTCCGAGACCGCGCACGACGTAATTAATCACGCCGATGGTGCCGACCGTTTGATTGTCGCGGATTGAATCTTCGATTTGTTCGCGGCTCTGACGGTTTCCGTCAGTTTCAAACGAACCTTGACCGGAAACTTTGCCCGTCGAATCAACGCGCGCCGCCGCAAAAATATCGCCGCCGTTTCCCTCACAGCTTCCCTGCGGCGGCAGCCAGCGAATCCGGCGTGCGACGCGCAATAACTGCGTTTTGTCAGAAGTATATTGCTGAAGCAGGCTGCTGCCGCCGCGTGTCCGGTAGAGCGAAACCAAATCGTTCGGCAGCATCTGTTCGTTGATAAATTTGATTAATGCTTCGCGCGATGCCGTCATTCCGATTTGCGAAGCCGTGCAGTTTCCGTCGTCAACGATAAAAGTAACAATGCGTCCGACGTTTCCCGGGCGCACTCGAACCGGCGGCGGTAAGACTACGCTCTTTCCGTTTTTGTCCGTCGCAGCGGGCGGAGACTGCGCCGACGCTTCGGTGTTGATATACGAAAAACTCATAATTTTCTGCGGCTTGCCGTCCTGCAAAAGCTCGAAATCGGAAATATTCAGGTCTTTGACTTGATTACCGTTTTTGTCGGTCACGACCGCGTCGAGCTGAACGAGTTTGGTCGTGATTTTTATCACGTCGTCAGCAGTCGGCGGGGTTGGCGAAGCATTTTGCGCATAAAGTCCGATTGTCGAGAAAAGAAAAAAACTTATGCAAATAAAAGCGGCGAAAGAAAGACGTTTCATTTTTTTACTCCTGAGTTTTACGACTTGTCGGATTTTCTCATTCCAAAATACTTCAATCAACCGTAAATGTCATCATTTTTTTACCACTTGGCAAAGCGTTAATTCGATTTGACTGTTTCGCGCATCTTCAATTTTCGCGCAAAATTCGGTCGAGCCAACTACGAAATTTTTTGGCAAATTCACACGCGGTTTTCGCCCGAACGCGCGACATTAAATTGCTTTCGTCAATAGGATTCATTCAAACAAGGATTTGTGTTGAATTAAATACTCGATTTATCGCCGCTTTCGTATTGCTCCAATTTTCGGTAAAGCGTTTTTCGCCCGATATTCAAAAGGCGCGAAGCGCGTGATTTGTCGCCCGAAGTGTAATCGAGCGCGAGTTCGATGGCGCGGCGTTCTATTTCTTCGATAGTCGCGGGAAATTCGATTTCCAGATTTATCGAGCGGTTTTCACCGGCGGCGCGGGCGCGTTCGTGTCTGGCTGAGGCATTTAATTCAAACTGCTTTTTGCTGATCGCTTCAGGCAAATCGTCGAGTTCGATTTGACGACCCGAGGCGATAATTACGGCGCGTTCGATGGCGTTTTCGAGCTCGCGCACGTTGCCGTGCCATTCGTAATTGACCAGCGCGCGCAAGGCGGCTTTGGAAATGCCGGAAACGAAGCGTCCGGTTTTTTGTTTGTAAGTTTCGAGAAAATGAAAAACCAGAATATGTATGTCTTCCGGTCGGTCGCGCAGAGGCGGCACGACAATCGGGAAAACCGACAGGCGATAAAATAAGTCTTTGCGAAATGTTCCCGCTTCGACTGCTTCTTGCAAATTTATATTTGAGGCGGCGACGACCCGCGCGTCGGTCTTTAAAACCTCCTTGCCGCCGACGCGCGTAAATTCGCCGTCCTGCAAAACCCGCAGTAATTTCACCTGCGCCGATAAACTCATCTCGCCGATCTCGTCGAGAAAAAGCGTTCCGCCGCTCGCTTCTTCAAAACGCCCTTGCCGCTGCGTTCGCGCGTCGGTGAACGCGCCTTTTTCGTGTCCGAAAAGCTCGGATTCGAGCAGCGTTTCGGGAATCGCGCCGCAGTTTAATTTGATATACGGCTTGTCTTCACGTCCCGAATTATAGTGAATCAGATTCGCCAGCAATTCTTTTCCCGTTCCCGATTCGCCTTGAATTAAAACCGTTGTGTTTGTGTCCGCAACATTGAGCGCGAGTTCGACGGCGCGGCGAATCGGCGCGGCTTGCCCGATTATCTCGCTCGTGTGACGTTCATAGAGTTCGCTTTTTAGGCGCATTACCTCCGCACTCAACTGGTCACGTTCGAGCGCCGTGCCGATTTGATCGGAGATGCCTTCGACGACCGCGACTTCGTGCGTTTCAAAACCCGTTTCGCGTTCACTGCTCCAAACAAAACCGATTAGCCCGAACGCCTGCCCGCCGACACGCACCGGCGAGACGAGAGCGGCTTTGCCGCCAAGCTGCGAATTGAAAATCAGACGAATGGCGAACGGCAGTTGCTTGTCAATTAGCTTTAAGGTTTTTCCTTCTTTAAGAATATCGCCGAGCGCGGGAAACGGTTCGATGTCGAGCGATTGATTGTGCTGCTGAATCATCTCTAAAACCTGGTTCGGTTCGACCGTCGGCGCGGACTTGAACGCGACGAGCGAGATGCGTTTTCCCGTTTGGTCGAGAACGCCGAGCGCGCTGTAATCCGCGCCGACGAGTTCGACGGCACGTTCCAGAACTTTCGCTGAAACTTCGCCAAAATCCGAATGCGAATTCAAGATATTGGCAATCTCAAGCAGCGCGTTCGTGCTTTTCGACTCTTGCTCCTGCGCCACATAAAGGCTCGTATATTGATAACCGATGGCGAGCTGGCGACCGATTGATTCGAGAAACGAAACTTCCTCGTCGAGCCATTCGCGCGGCTCTTTCGTGTCATGCAATCCCAAAAGACCCAAAACTTTTCCGCTCAAAATAATCGGCACTACCAAAAGAGAGTGAGTCTCCAACGCTTTAGTAAAAAACTTGAGTGTTGCGTCTTTTACTTTCGAGGTGTCGTTAATGCGAATCGGCTGCGTTAAGTCGAATTTTTCGGCGAGTTTCTGCACATCGAACGGAATCGTCGTGCCTTCGCTTGGCGGAACTGTTTCGTCTTTGCGCCACTCGTGGCTAATGCGCAGTTCGCTGCCGGAAGTGAGTTGCAAAAGGTCGCAGCGGTCAGCCGCCATCATTCGCCCGATCTCGGAAACGACGACGTTTAAGAAGCGTTCAAGGTCAATATTCGTCGGCAAATCGCGCGCGAGGCGGTCAATAATCGCTTCGCGCGCTTCATGCATTCGGATTTTGCGTTCGAGCGGGAAAACGGGCGGACTTTCGATTTCGATTTTCATACGAATCAGTATCTTGAACAAAACACTGATTTTAGAGTCTGAATTTTTATGTTTAATGTCAAGTTGATACAGGACAATATCAAAGTGTGTTTTTTAGAAGCAAATTTAAGAGCGCGAAACGACTGTTTGCGCTCTCGGATAAACTTACTAAATAGGTTTTTTTGACGGCGGTGCTGGAGGTGGCGGAGGAGGAGGAACTGCGCTCGGCGCTTCGGGCAATTTTGAATTCGCTACCGGTTGCGGATTTCCGCGCGGTCTTTTCGGCGGTTCGAGTTGCGCTTGTTGCGGCGGTTTGGGTTTGTTGCCGAAATCCACGCGCCGGCGTCCGGCTTCGGCTTTTTCCAAAAGACTCTCGGCTTGCAGATTTGTGCTGTCAATGGCAACGGCTTTTTTCAGCGCCGCGACCGCTTGTTCGTATTCGGCGAGCTTGATCAAAATCACGCCGAGTTCCGTCTGATATTCGCCGTCGTCGGATTTGAGCTTGACGGCTTGCTGCAGAGATTTCAACGCTTCCGGATCTTTGTTTAATTTGTTGTAAGAGCGACCGAGATTGTAATGCGCCTGGTCGTCATTCGGATTTTTCGCCAAGATTTTTTTATACGCCTTGACCGCGTTTTCAAACGATTTTTCCGATGCGCTTAATTCAACGCTTTCTTTTTTGCCCTTTCTAAGCGGTTTTGGAGTCGGAGTCGGCTCGGTAACGGGCGGTGGGTTGTCTTCCCGGACTTTTTCGACCAGAGCGTAAGCGATGCCGAGATTAAAATGCGCGTCGGCTAAATCGGGATTGAGTTTTACCGCCTGCTCTAAAGCCTCGACCGCTTTTTCCGCTTCGAGGTCGTCGAGCAGCATTTTACCGACGCTCAAAGCCTCGTCCGCGCTCGTAAAAGTCGGCAAAGGCGTTTGTTCGACGATGACGCTCGCGTTCGCTTGAATGGTTTCCGCCGCATTCGTCAACAGATTGGCGTTCGCCTGATTGGAATTATCCGCCGTCGTATTCGTCGTGCAGCTAAATTGCAGGCAAGTAAGCGTCGTTAAAAATAAATTGATAAGGATTTTTCTCATATTGCTTTTTGCTGAAAACGCTTGCCAAGCAATTTGGGATTTCCTTTAACAAATGACCCATCCCAAATCCGAAATCGCAAACCCCAAATCCAATCATCCCGGCGGAAAGACAAACGGGCGACCGCCGAGCAGATGAACGTGCAGATGAAAAACGGTTTGTCCGCCGTTGCCGTTCGTATTGATGACTGTGCGGTAACCGGCTTCGGCGAATTCGTTTTCGCGGGCGATTTCCGCCGCCACCAAATGCAGATAGCCGAGCGTTTCAAGGTGTTTGTTTTTCGCCTTGTCGAGCGATTCGATATGCTCGCGCGGAACGACCAGAATGTGTGTCGGGGCTTGCGGGTGCAGGTCTTTGAAAGCGACGCACACATCGTCTTCATAAACCGTTTCGGACTTGGATTCGCCCGCGATAATTTTACAAAAGATACAATTTTCCTGACTCATAATTTATAAATATTGAAACGTAAGTATAACACAGACAGATTTTCTCATCTGCGATTTAGACTGTCCAGACCGACGCGATTTTTCTTTTCAAACCGAAAGAATTTCTGTATCATTCAGTCCAAATGTCGCCTATTGCTATTACGCTCATTCTGCTGCTCGTCGCCGTCGCTTTGTTTGCGACGGAAAAACTTCCCGTTGATGTCGTCGGCATACTGCTCGTCATCGCGCTGATTATGACGAATGTTTTGACCGTGCAGGAAGGTCTTTCGGGATTCGGCGACAACGTGATTATCACCATCGGCGGGCTTTTCGTTTTAACGGGCGGGCTGGTCAAAACCGGAATCGTTGATTTAATCGGGCGCAGGCTTTATCGGATTGCGGGCAACAACGAATTTTTTCTGACGGCTTTGATAATGTTCGTCGCAGCGGCGTGCGCTTCGGTTTTGAAGAACACGACGACGACGGCGATGTTCGTGCCGGTCGTGTTGGGTTTGGCGACCAGAGCGAAAGTTTCGCCGTCGAAACTGCTGATGCCGCTCGCCTTCGGCGCGATTCTGGGCGGAAGTTGCACGCTCATCGGAACTTCGACGAATCTCGCGGTCAGCGGCGCGATGCAGCGTTACGGAATGGAGCCGTATTCGATGTTCGAGCTAACGCCGGTCGGCGTGATTACAGTCGCTGTCGGGCTGGCGTATATGCTGCTCGTCGGCATCAGACTTTTGCCGAATCGCGGCGGCGAAGAATCTTTGACCGAGCAGTATCACATCCGCGAATATATCTCGGAAGTTTTCGTCGCGCCCGGTTCGCATTTAATTGGCAAAACTTTAGGCGAAGCGAACATCAATCTCGAATTCGATTTGAACGTCATCGGCATTATTCGCGGCAGAGAAGAACGCGTCGCGCCGTCCGCGAACGAGCGCGTCGCACTCGGCGATTTGCTGATTGTGCAAGGGAAAATTGCCGACATCCTGAATATCAAATCCGCCGCCGGATTGGAAATCAAAGCCGACTTTGACCTCAACGACCGCGATTTAGAAAGCGGCGACGTTGAGTTATTTGAAGTGATGGTGATGCGCGATTCGAGTCTCATCGGGCAAACCTTAAAGACCGCCGATTTCCGGCAGAATTACAATCTGACCGTTTTGGCAATCAACCGGCACGGCGAGACGTTTCTCGAAAAAATCAGCACCGTCCGCCTTCGCTTCGGCGACGTTTTGCTCGTGCAGGGCAACCGGACGCTGATCGAACCGTTCGTTACGGGCGGCGAAATGCTTCTTCTCGAAGACGTTTCGGCGAGCAGTATGCGGACGGCGAAACGCCGCTGGGCGATTGCCGCGTTCGGGCTTTTTCTCGCGCTTTCGCTCTCGAAGCTCGTGACGGGTTACGACGTGCCGCTCGCCGTCGCCGTGCTGCTCGGCGTGCTGCTGCTGCTGGCGACGCAAACCGTGCGGCATTCGGAACTTTATTCGTTAATTGATTTTCGCCTGCTCGTTCTGATCGCCTGTATGATGAGCTTCGGCGTGGCGATGGAAAAAACCGGCGCCGATCAATACCTGGCGAATTTAATCGTCGTCTATTTCGAGCAATACGGCGCTATTGCCGTGCTTGCCGGATTTTTCGCGCTCACCGTCGCGCTGACGCAGCCGATGTCAAATCAAGCCGCCGCGCTGGTCATTCTTCCCGTGGCGGTAAAAACCGCCGTCGCGCTCGGTTTAAACCCGCGCACGTTCGCCGTCGCCGTCACCTACGCCGCCTCGTTTTCCTTTATCACGCCGCTCGAACCAGCGTGCGTGCTGGTTTACACGCCCGGACGCTACCGCTTTATGGATTTCGTCAAAATCGGCACGCTTCTGACGGTCATCGTTTTTATAGTCGCAATAATTTTAGTCCCGATCTTTTGGCGGCTTTATTAAGTCCAAGAGTTTCAAGTCAAAGCCCCAACTCGAAAACGCTTTTCGAGTTGGGGCTTTGACTTGAAACTTCAAATTATTCAACCGTTGCGAAAATTTCGATTTTGTTTGAAGCCCTTTTGTCATTGACAACATTAACCGGCACGTTCCAGACGAGCGATTTTATCAAACAAACGCCCGTGTTATCTTCGCGGCAGTAATAAATCGTCAGCTTCGCTTTCAGATTTGCCGCGCCTTTTTGCGTCGCCGAAAACGGCACGACGACGGGCAGCGCTTTAAACTTTTGCGTCGGCGCGGCGATTTTAATGTTTTGTCCGTTCTCGATTGAAATTTCATACCGCTGCGGCGCGTTCGGGTTCAGATGAAACCCTTCGGGCAGTTTGACGTTTAACGTCAAAGCGTTTTGCGCATTCGCCGCCACTATCTGCGCCGCGAGCTTTATTTCGTTAGCGTTCGGCGCGACGGTTTCAGTTTCCGTATCAGTCGGCGGCTTCAAATTTTCGATTTTGAGCGTCGAGACTTGTTTGGTTTTCAAATCCGCGACGCGAATCGCGTGATTATTCGTGTCGGCGACGAACAGTTTGCCATCGGCGACCGATATTCCGGCAGGTTCATAAAATGACGCATTGCTTGCGCCGTCCGTCTGACCGGATTTTCCCGTGCCGAGAAAGGCTTCGACCACGCGCGTCGAGGCGTCGAGCCGTTTGATTTTATGGTTGTATGTGTCGGCAATCAAAATTTTCCCGTCGTAAAGCGCGACGCCGAGCGGGTGCTGCAAAAGCACGTCGTCGCCCTCGCCGTCCTTGTCGCCAAACTGAAATAAATCGCCGCCGACCAACGTTTCAACCTCTTCCGTTTGAAAATCAATTTCGCGAACGATGTTCGCCTCGCTGTCGGCGACCCACAACTTTGCGCCGTCCGATACGATGCCCGACGGCTGCGAAAACGCCGCCTCTTTAATGTTGCCGTCAATCCTCGCTTCCGTCCTCGTTCCGGCGTATGGTTCGAGCGTATTTTTATCCAAATCAGCCAGCCAAATTTGATGCGAGCCAGCCATTGCCACGTAAAGTTTTCTGCCGACTAGCGACAAATCCCAAGGCGAGCGCAACGCGGTCGTCAGCCCATTGCCGCCGTTGCCGTTGAAGTCTTCGAGCTTCCCTGTGCCGCCGATTGTCTCGACTCGTTTGGTTTTCAAATCAACGCGCCTGATTAAATGATTTTCCGTGTCGGCAACGTAAAGCGTTTCGCCGTCGAGAGCCATTCCCTGCGGACGATTAAAACTCGCCTGCGCAAAATCGCCGTCGCCCGCTGCCGCTTTGCCACTGCCGATTACGTCGAGAAGTTTTCCTACGAAATCCGTCACGACGACGCGGTTATGATTTGAATCGGCGATAAAAAGCCGTTTCGATTTCGCGTCAGCCAGAACTTTTCCAGGAAACGCGAGCGGCAAATCGCCGATTTTCGCCCGTTCGAGAGCGAACTTCAACGGTTGCTCGTTGAGCGCGCCCTTTTTGCGGAAATCGGTTATCGTTTCGGCAATCGTTCGATCGAGTTCATCATAATGCCCTTCGCCGAAAACCGTTTTTATCACGTAACCGTCCGGGTCAATCACCACTAAACCAGGCCACGCGCGAATGGCGTAAGCCTCCCAAATTTTAAAGTCCGCGTCGTTGATAATCGGGTGTTCAATGCCATAGCGAATCACTATTTGGCGAATGTTGGCGGTGTCTTTTTCGTTGTCGAATTTGGCGGAATGAACGCCGATGACGACTAAATTATTCGGGTATTTCGCTTCGAGCCGTTTCAAATCGGGAATGATATGGATGCAGTTAATACATCCGTAAGTCCAAAAATCTAGAAGAACAACTTTGCCTTTCAGACCAGCGACCGACAGCGGTTTATCGGTGTTGAGCCAGCCTTTGCCGCCGGTGAGTTCGGGAGCGCGGACTTTTCCCTGCTTTTCGTAACTATTCATTTGTCCGAACGAAACGCCATTGAAAATTGCGGCGGCAAATAACAGAACCAGAACATTGTAAAATTGTCGCATTATATTTCCTCAGTCATTGAATTCGCCTGAATCTAAGATGCGGTTTCAAACTGATTTTATTCCAAAAAGAAAACGAGCGACGATTTTCGCGCCGCTCGCTTCGGAAATACCGACATTTTATTTAGTTTTACCAATTCACGTTTCCTTCTTTGGTCGTGTCAATCTGCGCGAGTTCCACGCCTTCGTCGAAAAAGAAAATCTTCATCTGGTCGAACAGAAAATCATGCGAATCGGGATTCGAGACATCCAAACCGAAATGATTGATCAGTTGTTTTTGTTTGTCGAGCCATTCCTTCCAGCAGTCGGCGCAAATTTCCTGACTGACTCTTTGACCGAGTTCGGTTGGAACGGGCGCGTAACCGAGCGGCGCGTTTTTCCGCCCGCAGCGCGTACATTTAAATTTATCGCTTGAAAATAAAGCCATTTTATAAAACTCCTTAACTTTGTTTCGGTTTAGAATAACACAAGCGCGAGCGACATTCTAAACTAGATTCGCCTGCGCGATTGCCGCCAAAATGTCATCGTCTTTCGGGCGAAAAAGACTGACGGCTTCGGTTTTGTGATAACGCACCGCGCCCGTTTTATCAATCACGACGACCGAACGCGCTGAGCGATTGGGCAGCCAGGATTTGACTGCGTATTTTTCCACGACTTTGCCCGTTTCGTCCGCTAGAAGCGTCAAGGGCAAATCGTGTTTTTCGGCGAAACCTTTATGCGATGCGGCAGAATCGGTCGAGATGCCGATAACCGTCGCGCCCGTCGCCTGATAATCCGCCCAATTATCTCTGACCGAACACATCTGTTTCGTGCAAACCGGCGTGTCGTCGCCCGGATAAAAAAGCAACACAACGGTTTTTCCTTTTTGCTCGGACAATTTCCAGTCGTTTCCGTTGCCGTCTTTCAAGGTAAAATCCGGCGCGTTTTCCCCAACTTTCATATTGTTAATCTCTGATTTTTAATTTATTCACCAAAATGG
>CADCUR010000027.1 GCA_902805935.1 uncultured Pyrinomonadaceae bacterium | reverse complement strand
AAGTTTACCGTCACGCCGATATTGTCGGAGAGTGCGTAGTTTTCAATGTCGGAACAAACAAATACCGCGTGGTGACAAAAATTTATTTCACCGAACAGACGCTTTTGATTAGATTTGTGATGACTCATAAGGAATACGACAAAAACGCCTGGAAAAAAGATTGCCAGCGTTAAAGCAACAGCATTAATCCTGAAAGGAAAAACTTATCAGAGCTGAGGGAATTTATATGATTGGGCTGGATAAAACAAAATACGGAATGCTGCTGGCGGAAACCCTGCCCGGCATTATCGAAACCGAAGAGGAAAACGAACGCGCTCTGGAAGTCGTCGAACGCTTAATGAAAAAAGGCGAAGGAAATTTGTCCCCCGAAGAAACTTCGCTCTTTCGTCTGCTCGTGCGCCTGGTTGAAGATTACGAAGAAAAAGCCTATCCGCAAGTCGGCAATTCTTCAGCGCCGCGCGACGTGCTGGCTTTTTTGATGGAGCAGCACGGATTAAAACAAAAAGATTTGGTTGATATTTTCAGCTCAAGCGGGACAATCTCGCAGGTCATGGGCGGCGCGCGCGAAATCAGCAAAGCGCAGGCAAAAGCTCTGGCAGCTAAATTTCACGTTTCGGCTGAATTATTTATCTGATGAAAAACAGCGATTAGACAGTTTCATACCGTAAGCCTTCGCGCCGGACGGAAGAATTCCCGCGCAGGCGAATAAGTTCAAACGAAGCGAAACTTTATCGTCAGCGCATCCGAAAGACGAACGTGGCGACAATCGTTATCACTCCAATCACGAACCCGCCAACAAAGATTAATGCCAGCCAGCCGTATGAAGCGATTTTGTCCCAAACGGTGTTTTCGTTCCATTCCTGATAGCGGTTGCGTTCAGCGGCGAGGCGCGTCCGTTCGGCGTTTAAGGCGTCGCGTTCATTTTGCGCGGCGCGTTCGACGATGAGACGATACTCCGCCGCGTATTGTTTGAACGCTGCCGCCGCTTCGTCCGACAATCCGGCGGGCGGCGCGAACGCGGCTCTGACGTATAGGTAACTGCCGAAGATTGCGCAGGCGCATAATAATGCCGCTGCAGTAATCGTTATTAAACTTTTTCTCTTGATTGCCTTTGCCGCAGCTTCCGTTTCTTTGGTTTGCTTGGCTGCATTTTTTTGTTTGCCCTCCAGAATGCGGACATCTCTTTGCGCTTCAACGAGCAGGTTTTTCAGCCACGTCATTTGTGCGTGCGTCGCCGCGTAACTTTTAGAAAGCTCGTTTCGTTCTTTTTCGACAATATCCATTCTGCGGCGCGTTTCGTTCAATTCGGCGGCATACTCGACGGTTTTTTCCGCCGCCGGCGCGAGTTTGCCAATCGTTTGTTTTAACTCTGCGATTTTTGATTCACTCGCATCGGCGATTTGCACGCGTTTTTCCGATTCCTCCGCTTGTCGCCGCAATGCCTCGAATCCCTTTGTCAAATCGGCGAGCTGCTCGTCTTTCAGCGCAATTTCCGCCTGCAACATTTTTTCCCGGCTCATCGGCTTAATCCTCGCTCTATCATTTTCGTATTTTCAATTTGGCGTGTTGTTTCCGGTTCGCGTTGTAATGCGATTCGCGCCCGAACTTCCGTTTTGACCGCTTCGATGTCAACCGCCTGCTCATTTATTTTCTTGCGCCGCTGCGCTTCAATCGGCTCGCTCAAATCGTTGATGATTTCGCTTGCGAAATTCCGCGCCGCGCTTTTCGCCGTTTCGTCGCCGAATCGTTGCGCCAGCAAAGCGGTCAGTTGTTCGATTTTCGCGTCCGGCGGCGCGAGATGTTCGAGCAGCTTTAAGCTCGAACCGTCGCTGATTTGCCTGCCCGCCGAATCGAACGCTTTATTGACTGGCGTGACCAATGCTCGCATCTCCGCCGGATTCGAGCGGCTGACGATGGCGACGCCCTGCCGGGTTTCGACAAGACGCTCCGGCGGCAGCAACGCTCTCGTCATTTTCAACAGTTCAACATCGAGCCGTCCGCGTTCTTGCTGCAACAATCGGGTCGTCTGCTCGAACATCTCCGCCATGCGGTCGCGGTCTTTGACGGCTTCGTCCAAAAGCTCGACTCGTCCGTACCAGGTTTTGACTCGCTGATGCTCCGCCTGACTTCCGCGAACACCGCGCTCTAAACCGAGCGGCTTCATCGCTTCGGCGTACTCGTCCTGCAATGCCGACAGCTTCTCGCGCCCGCCGAGATGAGATTTGCAATTTAGTTTTTTATTTTTATCGAGCGGCACGGCGTAAGCGACAACGTGCGGCGTCTGTTCGTCGCGGTGCGCGACGGCTTTGACGAACACAAAACCGCCCACCTCCAATCGCTCCATAAATTCATCAACTTTGCGGTAAAATTCCAACTCCTTTTGCCGGTCAATGACGCGCTGCCGAATGCCGCGCTCGGCTTGAATTTTTTCTTGTTCCGCCGTCAAAGATTTTTCAAAATATTCCGGGGAGGCGCCGAAGAAAAACTCGACGCATTGAACCGCGTCTTTGCGAATCCGCTGTCCAGTCTGCGCCCTCGCGTCAGCGATGATCATCTCGACTTTACTCTTTACGTCATCACCTTTTTCGCCGCGCAGACGAAGATTATTTTCGGTTCGTTCCGCATCCGCGTTCGGAGTTTTCATCGCTCGTTCGGTGTGCCTATCGGAAGCCGTAATCGCGCCGCCCTTGAGCTTGGCGCATCTCATAATTGCAAACGCCACTTTTCCCTACCTCTCTGGTTTCTTTTTGTTTTGTTGATTTCTGAAGTTTGTTCTTCAAAAAAGACCTGGAGCATTTGGCGTGCCACAAGACAGACAGAGCCGGTTTTATTGGGTAAGCGAAAAAGCAAAGTGTAGTGAGTACCTTTGATAATCAAAACCGCTTTATCTTCACCATTCAATGTTCGCCGCGATAAATTTTGATTAGAGATTGATTCGGATTTTTGGAAGCGCCGATGTTGAACTCGCAAAATCAAAAAAGCAGTCGGATAAAGTTAAAAATAATCGGCTGCGAATCTCTCGTTCCGCTCCTGATTACTCGTAGTTTCAATGGTCATTTTTAGTCGAATTTCACCCGCATTGCCTGTTCATTTTCGTCCTGAATTACATCATTTTCGAGGAACGATTTTCACCGATTCGGTTGTCATTTTTTATTTTTATGTAGGGTAAATCCGCTACAATTGCGCCTCATCAATCGTCAAACTTCGGGCGGTATTTTGTCATACAGACATCGCAGATCGAGGACAACCGATGAGCGAAAAAGATGACTATCCGAAACACTCGCGGCGCGATTTTTGAACGGATCAGCGACGGGGACGACCGCCAGTTTGCAGTTCGATGACTCCGCAAAAGCGGTCTTACCGCAAGCGACGGCTAATGATAAAAATACTATCTCGGTCGCGCCGGACAACTCTCATAAAAACTCTCCCGGTCGCCAAAAAATCAACGCGCTCGGCATTGTTCAGTTTCGCGCCCGCTCGTATGATTAATTTTGCATATAGCCGAACGGCTAAAGATTTAGAAATACTCCAGCTTGATTGCAACATTTCAGCATCTGCCAATCAGGAATGTTATCGAAGAATTAACAATACTCGCTGATTAAAATTTAGAATCTTAGTAGAGCAACAAGTTCGTTATTTGCCCCTTAAATAAAAACTTTAATCTGCTGCTGATCTGTATTCAAATCTTCCTGTTTCAAAACAAGTTCTTCTTCTAATCTCCGGCTTACTTGCCGTTCGCCGGCTTTCCGGGGTGAGTCAACCAAATGACTCTCTTTTGAAGTTAATTTAGCGGATAGGTGTGTCAAGTGCATATATCCCACAAAAAAATACAATTTACTAACTCCCTTCAAAAATACGTAGTTCCACGTAGGCAAATTACGTGGACACACGGATTTTCATTTCCCTCTGACAGATTTATATTTGATTCAAGACAAAAACATTTATATTTGTTTGATTGCGCGCTTAACACACTTCTATAACGGTGAACGACCGCACAGCAGTCTCGGTTATCAAACGCCTGACGAATTCAGAAAAGATTGGGAAAGGCGGCAGAAATTATTGAGAAGCGCATAAAACTATGCAACACGAAATAAGTAATCGGGCAAATTTAATTGAAATCAATGATTATTCGGAATTGATGTATTAATAAATAGTTAGGATTGGCACTCAATAAAAGTGAGTATAGTATCGCAATCAGTCAAATCTCGTGACTTTTTGTGACATATCTGAAACTACTCAGATTTTCTGACACTGACAGCGTGTTCTACAAATCATTTTTTTACACACAACCGACAAATTGCTTTTTACGCTGGGTGCTAGTCTACAGAGTTCTAATTTGACTTCGCCCGACCTTTTTTCTTAATAACTGCGTTAGTGTAGCTTGCCGACGCATAAAACAAATTACTTTAGGAGACCAATGTTTATGCAATATACCCGACTCAATCGCTTTTTTGCGACGATGCTGACGCTAGTCATGACATCCATGCTGATTACCCCAATTCTGGCAGCCACCAGATACGAAGGGACAGACAAAAAGACCGCTTCTAAAAACAACTCGCCCAATGAGCGGGCGGCAGTTATAGAAAGCATAAAAACACAAGACGGTGAAACCGAGTTTTCCCCCGAAGAACTCGAACAGATGCGAAGCGCGCTGCTGGAACTGTTGGAGAGTGTCCAAGAGTTTTCCGGGCTGCTGTCGCCTGAAGGCAGGAGAAAAGCAGGAATGAAAGATTTCGGCGAACCGCTGACCGATGACCAATTCACTGAAAACAGAACCCTGATTCAACAGATGTCGAGTAAGGAACTTACCACTCTAAGAAAAGTGCTGAATCCTGCAAAGATGCGGGCGAAACTTTCAGCTTCACGGTTAACACTCAACGAATATAAAGAAAGTGTGTCGAAAGTTATTTCCGAAACAGGCGACAGACCCGGACTGCCCGGCATTGATTCTTATTGCGGCGCTCCCGTACCAACCGGAGTGATTATCGCTTCTGATGTAATTTATTTTGTTGCTGAGGGAGTCAGAGATGTAGCACAAAACGCTTGTAATCAGGTCGCTGTAGCAGTAGTACTAGGGAATGGTGGCGGAGGTAATGCAAGATTAGCGTGCGAAGCAACCGATGTTATCTACCTTATCGCTAAAGCGCTCAATCAGAGTATTCATTTTTGCGATGACGATTATGCCGCGTCGGTCGGTCAGGCTAATTATGATCGGTTAGGACATATTCATGACGATATAGAAGATATCAAAGCAAATGACAACACCAATTATACGAATATCGTCAGCAATGCGACGACTAACACCACAACCATTACCGGCGCGGTAACAACCGCCAAAACCGACATTATCAGTAATGCGACGACTAACAGGACAACCATTACAACGGCAATCACCAACGCGCAAACGGCTGTTATCACCGCCGGCGATGCAAATTCGGCGGCAATTATCGGCAACGATAACACCAACACGACCAATATCGTTAGTAACGACAACACTAACAAAACGACGATTGTCAATAATGATAATGCCAACACACTGGCTCTGACTACTTTGGTTAATTCCGCGTTAACGCAGATTATCGCCAACGCGACCGACAATAAGAATCTCCTCCTTCGGACCCAAATCGAAGCGGATTTAGCATCCACAGACGGTTCGACTTTCGTCGCTCTTTACGAAATGCCGGCGACGGTTTGCTTTCCATCACTAAACGCTCTGGGGCTGCCGCAAGCCGGGATAGCTCCTGCAACTAACGCTGCGCAGCAGTGCGGACTTCTCGATTTGGTTCGCTCGATTGTGCAACAAACGATTGCCAAGGTCGGTGCCGGAACTAACGCGCAGTCTTTCTTTACCACGGGAGACGCGCAAAGAGCCGCCGGTCAATACAAAGCAGCTTATGCTTCTTATCGAAGAGCATATAAAGCGGCATCAATGTAGGCAGAAGTTAAGCGTTAGCGAGCGCGGAGCTTAGAAGCCAAGCAAGTTTCACTGCAGTAGCTTTTGGTGCGGCAACAGACAAACCGGTTCCGAATGCTTTTGTTCCTTAGATTACTTGAACATCAGATAAAAAAAGCCGTGAGCGTCAAAACTCGCGGCTTTTTGATTAGGATTGATTTGCGATTTGGTGCGAATGATCGGTGTAGGAAATTAATTGTTTCTTTAACTCAAAGCAATTCGGATTTGCGGGCGAGAGCGAATTTTATCAGAACGTGACTGCCGCGCAAGTCGAGTTTCTGGCAGATGTTGGCGCGATGCGTTTCGACCGTGCGATAACTGATAAAAAGTTCTTCGGCAATCTCTTTGCTCGTTTTGTATTCGGCGATGAGTTTGAGAACGCGGCGTTCGGTCGGCGTAAGGTCTTTGATGCCGGTTTTTTCCTCGGTCAAAGCGGCGGCGCGGCTGCTGCGTTTGACGAAATAAGACGTTAGAGCGGAACTCGCGTAATGTTGTCCCGCCGCGACTGATTTAATGCAGATTACAATATCAGTCAAGGCGCTGTCTTTTAAAACGTAGCCTTTGACGCCCAAATTAACCGCTTCGTTGACCATATCTTCGTCGCGCTGAATCGTCAGAAAAACCATCTCGACATTCAACTTCTTTTCCCGCACGGCGCGGGCGACCGCGAAGCCGTCCATCAGCGGCATATCAATATCCAGCACGGCGACTTGCGGCTGGTACTTTTCGATTGCTTCGAGCGCGGCGCGTCCGTCGCCCGCTTCCGTCAAAACTTTTAACGCGGCATCGGCTTCAATCGCCTGTCGCAAGCCTTGCCGAACAATCGGATGGTCGTCGGCGATGATTAAATTTATTTGATTCATTGTTCCAAATGGCAAAAACATTTCGCGTCAGTCAAAAGCTCAATCATTAAAATCGTCGCATCACACTTTCAGCTTTGATTCGCCGGTAATTTGATGCTGATAACCGTTCCTCGTCCGACGGTTGAATGAACTTCAAACACGCCGTCAAATATTCGTGTGCGTTCGGCAATGCCGAGCAGACCGAAACCGCCGCCGTTGCCGCGAATTTTCCCCGTGTTGAAGCCCTTACCGTTGTCTTCAATCGTTATTTCTACCGTTCGTTCGCATCCTTTAATACGGATTTTCGCCAAGCTCGCGCTCGCGTGTTTGATAATGTTGTTGACGCTTTCCTGCACGATGCGATAAACGTTGATTTCCGAATCTTCGGGAAACCTGCCGTCAATCAAATCAATTTCAAAGCTGAATTCGGTTGCGTCGGACGACGCGCGGCGCAGCATTGATTCAATCGCTTTGGTCAAACCCAAATGGTCGAGCTGGTACGGGCGCAGATTGTATGTGATTTCCTTAACTTCGTTTAACGCTTCGGTCGCTGCGCCCGCGATTTCGTCCAACTGCTCGAAGGCGCGTTCGTAATTTTCCCGAGCGGTCAAACTCAAAACGGCGCGATTCTTAATAATTACAAGACTTTGCCCCAAACCGTCGTGCAGTTCGGCGGCGATGCGTTTGCGGTCCTGTTCCTGCGATTCAATCAAGCGGCGCGAAAACGCTTCCTGAACGTGGTGCGCCCGTTTAAGAACGGCGACGCGGCGGTTGTAAATCAAAAAGCCGAGACCGACAAGCGAGCAAACAATCAGCGCCGCAAACCACCACGTTCTCCAAAACGGCGGCTGCACAACGACGCGAATCATCGCGCCGCTCTCGTTCCAAACGCCGTCGCTGTTCGCCGCGACGACCCGAAATTTATACTCGCCCGGCGGAACGTAAGAATAATAAGCCGCGCGGCGGTTTCCGGCTTCAACCCAATCGTCGTTCAAGCCTTCGAGCTTATAGCGAAACCGGACTTGTTCCGGTTTGATAAAGCTCAAAGCGGTGTAATTTATTTCCAAATCGTTTTTGCCTGGTGCGATTTCGAGTTCGTCGCTGAAAGCCGCACTTTCACGGTCAATCAACGCCGATTCGATGACGACCGGCGGCGGCAGCGGATTTATCGAAACCGCTTCCGGGTCAATCACGGCAGCACCGTCCTGCGTCGGAAACCAGAGCCGCCCGTCTTTGGTTTTGACACCTGCCGGTTGTGTTCCGCCGTTGCATTCCGTATTGAGCAAGCCGTCCTGTTTGCCGTAAGCGACCGACGTAACAAGGTTAATTTTCCCCGCGGCGTAATCCTCGAGCTGACTTTTAGCGACGCGGTAAATGCCGCGATTTGAACTCATCCACAAATTGCCGCGCCGGTCTTCGAGAATTTGAAAAACGCCGTCGTTGAAAAGCCCGACCGCAGTCGTGTAATTAGTGAATTTTCCGTCCCGGAAGCGATTCAATCCTCTATCGTAAGTTCCGATCCAAAACGTGCCGCTCGCATCTTCATAAATGCTGCGGACGCGGTTGCCAGACAAACCGTTCCGCTCGTTGAAATTGACAAAAGATTCGCCGTCAAAGCGCGACAATCCGCCGTAAGTTCCAATCCACAAATCACCGTTCGCGTCTTCGTAGATAATTTTTACATTGTCGCCCGCCAACCCGTCCCTAGTCGTAAAAAGTTTTGTCGCGCCGTCGCCATCAAGACGAATCAAACCTTTATTGGTTCCAAACCAAACATTTCCCGCTCTGTCCGGGTGAATGTCGTAGATTTCGAAATTTATGCCTAAAAGTTTTCTGATTGGCTCGCCGAGGTCGGCAAATTTGTCGTCTTTGAAACCAAGCAAGCCGTCAATTCCTCCGATCCACAACGCGCCCTCGCGGTCTTCGGCAAGCGCGAACGCCGCTTTCGCTTCGGCGTAGTTGGTAAATTTACCATCTTTATAGCGGCTCACATTATTTGCGGCAATCCAAATCTCACCCGCGCTCATTTCCAGAATCGCGGAAACATTACCGCTGATTAGCCCCTGACTCGTCGTTAAAACTGTAATAATTTCTCGATTTAACTGTTTCAGACCACGCGCGAAAGTGCCGCACCAAATTGTTCCTTCACGGTCTTGATAAATTGAGATAATGCCGTTACCGGCAATCGCATCGCTCGTGGAACTTTCCTGCGGTTCTATCAATTCGACGAATCGTTCGTTTTGCAGAACGTACAAAGCGCCGCTCGCCGTGCCGAACCACATCTGACCTTGACGATCCTGGAAAGCCGACGTGAAATTTTCCCGCAGCGGAAAATACTGCAAAGGTGATTGAAAGTCTCCGCCTTTCAACTTATACAAACCGCCGTCTCGCCGCCCGATCCAGAGGTCGCCGGCGCGATCTTCAAAAATCACGCTCGTATATTCGCTGTTCAGCGCGCCGCCGGTCGGATGAGTCTCTAAAATGCCGTTTTTAAGGCGGTAATACGCCGTATTATCCCAAAACCATAATCCGCTGGGAGATTTTCCGAAATATGTTCGATCCGGGTTCGGTTGTTTGAAAAGAATTTCAAAAGCGTCGTTTTTCAGCCGCCCGACGGCGTTATGAGTCCCGACCAACAACTCTCCGTTTTCGTCTCCGGCGATAGTCTTGACGAGGTTATGAGGCAAACCTTCGTCCGCGCTAAAGCTATGAAACTCACCGTTTTGATAACGGGTCAAGCCGCCGTCTTCGGTGCCGAGCCACAACGCGCCGTTCGCGCTCTCATACATACTCGCAAAACGATTGCTGCGGATGCCCGGCGAATTTGCCGTGTTGAAAACGGTAAATTTCGCGCCGTCATAACGCACCGCGCCGTCGAGCGTCGTAAACCAGAAATAACCGTCGCCGGTTTGCAAAATAGCCTTAACGCTGTTTTGCGGCAGTCCGCTGTCGGTATCCCGCGAGTCGAAATGATATTTGTCGGCATAAATATTAGCCGCGCAAATGACGCCAATCGCCAAGCCGCACAGCCAATTTTGCAAAAAGAAATTTTGAATGCGTTTTGCGTGCATTAGATTTTTTAGTTTTTTATACGATAAAACAAAACTGGAAAAGTTAGGCGAGTAAATCAGGCTCGCCGTTATTTTCGACACAGAAGCAATTAGAGATTCCCTAGAGCAAAGGAAAAGCATATCTAGCGGATGATTGCGGTTCTCAGGGAACGCCAGTCTTGCTTACGTTTCAAATTACCAAGCCGGCAAACTAATATTAGAAATGATTTACCGCTGCTGACTGTTTGATCAAGCGCAAATAAAAGAGGATTTTCTAACAATTTGCATTTACTATTTTGGCTTGTGTTTCTCAACTAGGGCTTCAACAATCTGTTCTGATTCTCGGAACGGTGTTTTTCTCAATCTCTACGATCACTTCGGCGAATGAGATTAAACCTGTTTCGGATGCTCAGTTCAGAACGCTCAAAGTGCCGATGGTAATAAATCCGAGTCTGGCGGCTTCGCGCCGTCCATCTTTTTCATCTATCAAAATCGCGTCCGCGCTAAGTTCTTCGGCTAACAAAATTGCTTCACGTTCTCCATAATCTAAGTTTTCAAGTTTGTTGTCTGGACTCATATTCGGGGCTCGGACTTCCAGCTAGTTGGGTTTTGTGATAATCCAATTCTTGATTTTCTCCGGCGTTTTCGCGTGCCGCAATTCGTTCGAAACTGCCTGCGGTATAATAATTTGACCGAATAAAGTCGGTAGAACATTTTGATGATCGATTAAAATCAGATAGTTACGCGAAGACGTGTCGGAAACGATAATCATTTTTTTAGTAGAAAATCTAAATTCGCTCGTTCGCGTTCTAAATCCTCAAGGCTATACTCCAAATCAATGCGATGCGCCTTCAGAAAGGCGTCTAATTCAAGCCTGGTTTCTAAACCTAACATCTCCGTTCGTTATCTGAAAGCCGGTTAAGCGGTCTGAGCGGCAGTCTTCTGAAAACGTAGACGGGAAATGATACTGTTAAACCATTGATGCCGCTAAGTTTAGCAGTATATCTGAGCAGTTACTTCCGAGCTACTGAGTCCGATAAAATCCCCTATGTAATTGATTTTTAAGCCTTTATGGATATAAACCACAATTGGCTGTGCTTTTCTGCTTTTTTGAGATGTTAAATTCATCGGTTTCACCTACAAGA
>CADCUR010000026.1 GCA_902805935.1 uncultured Pyrinomonadaceae bacterium | reverse complement strand
GAGACGAGATTTGAACTCGCGACTTCGACCTTGGCAAGGTCGCGCTCTACCACTGAGCTACTCCCGCTTGCAAATGATAATTCTACGAACTGACGTAAATTTGTCAAGTCTCAGTCAGAATTTAATTGCTGCCAGCCGTGATGTCTTTGATAAAACTCCAATCGCCGCTCGGACTGATTTTGATACTGCCGATGCGTTTGTTGGCGACGACCATATTTGCCGGGTACCAGAGCGGGAACATCGGCACATCGCGACTGATGATTTCCTGCGCTCTGAAATATAATTCTTTCGCTTGATCGCGGTCGGTGGAATTAAAGGCTTGCTCGATGATCCGGTCAACTTCCGGGTTGCTGTAACGGCTGCGGTTGCAGCAGGCGACTCTTTGGCTCGGAATTTTTTTGGTGGTAAACAAATCGTTCAAAAAAATCGGGTCCTGGTTGCCGCCGACCCAGATGCCGGTATTCATCTGAAATTGTCCGAGCGCGATTTGCGAGCGCAAAACGTTCGGGTCAATAGTTTCGATTTCGACATTGAAGCCGAGGTCTCGAAGCGAGTTTTGAATGACTTGCGAATATTGACTAAAGGCGACGTTGCTGGCGGAAAATTTAAATTTTATCGGTTCGCCCCGGTAACCCGCTTCCTGCAAAAGCTGTTTCGCTTTCGCCGCATCGTAACTGTATTTTGTTCCGGCATTATAAGCCCAGGAATCAACCGGCAGAATCGAATGCGCGATAGTCGCCTGCCCGAAAAGCAATTCGTTAATGATTTTTTCGCGGTCAACCCCGTAAGCGATCGCCTGCCGCACTTTTACATTATTAAGCGGCGCGGATTGCGTATTGAACTGCAGGTATTGAATGTTCGAGCCGTTAAATTGCTCGACTTTTAAATTCGGATTATTTCCTAGAGATTTCAGCGTGTCGGGCGAAAGATTGGTCGGCAACGGGGCAATGTCAACGCCGCCGCTTTGCAGTTCGGCTTGCAGCGAATTGGCGTCAATCACGGTTTTGATGCGGAGTTTTTGTACTTTCGGCGCACCTTCCCAATAATCGGCGTTAGCCGCGAGTTCGACGATGTTCTGCGATTGGTCGAAACCGACAAACTTAAACGCGCCCGAACCGATCGGCTGTTCTTTTTGCTGGGCGACCGACCCTTCCGGGATAATGGGAACGGCGACGAGATTTGAAAGAAGCTGGTTTTGCAGAGACGCGCGGCTCAATGTAAAAACGACGGTTTTCGCGTCGGGCGTTTCAATCGAGACGATATGCGGAACGCTTTTGTCGTCAACCGTCTCTGCGAAGGCGCTCTTTTTGAACCCAGTGCTTTTGAAAAGCTCATCGAAAGTATATTTTACATCGGCAGAGGTAAATTCCTTGCCGTTGTGAAATTTTACGTTGTCTTGTAAAACGAACGTCAATACTTTGCCCTCTTCAGACGGTTTGATTTCTCTGGCAAGTTCGCCGACGTAATCAAACCGTTCGTTTTTTTTGACAAGCGAGTTAAACATCAAATTGCGAACTCGTTCAGCCGCCGCATCCGAAGCTGTAGAAGTTAAAGTATCAAATGAAGTAAATTTTTCGGGCAATGCGACCGTTACGTAATCGTTAGCTCTGGTTCGACAACTGATTGAAAAAATAAGACAAGCGAAAAATAAAGTTAAAAGTGCTTTAGGCAAAATGTGTCTCCTCCTTAATTTTGCTGTTTAGTTGTGAAATTTTATCAGACAAAACTTGCAAACGCTCTGCATCGAATGGCAGAGCCGTCTGCATTATGGATTTTAGATGCGCGATTCGCCGCAAAGATTCGTCAATTCTCGTTTCTGTGATTTCACCGTTTTTGACGGCATCTGATACGGCGCGGAAACCTTCTCGAAATGAATTGGTGTTAGCGCAGAACGCGAGCATATCTTCGCCCGCCGCAATCGCCAGACGACAGACTTCGCCGACCGTGTAATTTTTCACTATCGCGCCCATTTCCAAATCGTCGGTAATTACGGCGCCCTGAAAACCGAGTTCCTCACGCAAAAGTTTGGTCACGATATTAAAGCTCAAAGATGACGGCAGAAGTTTTCCGTTATTATCTGTTTCCTGCAAATCGAAACGGGGAAAACTGGCGTGGGCGACCATTACCGCGTGAACGTTTTCCGACGGCAGAAGTCTTCGGTAGGGAAGCAAATCGTTTTCAAACAAATCCTCGCGTGTGAGATAAACTTTCGGCAATTCTTCGTGCGAATCAACCTGGCTCGCGCCGAGTCCCGGGAAATGTTTCAAACACCCCAAACAACCGTTATCCTGTAATCCCGCCAAATATTCGGCGGCATATTCGACGACTTCGCTTCTCGATTTTCCGAAAGCGCGCGAATAAAGTCCGTTATAAGAATTCGCCCGCGCTTCGTCAATCACGTCAACAACGGGGGCGAAATTCATATTAAAACCCAGAATCCGCAATGCTTCCGCCGTGATTTCAGCCAGATTTTTCGCTTCGGCGACAGTTTTCAAAGAACTCGGCGCCGGCATCGGCGCGATGACGCGGCGCAGGCGGTCAACCAATCCGCCTTCCTGGTCGAGACTCAAAAGCGGCTCGACCGGCAAATTTTCACGAATCTCTTCGAGCAGTTCTCGGGTCTGGTCAAGCGCACGAATGTTGCGGGAAAACAGACAAACGCCGCCGGGCGAAAATTCCCGAAGCAGTTCTTTGATCTCCGCGTCGAGTTTTGTCTCAGGCAGTCCGATGAAAAATAATTGTCCGATTTTTTTTTCGATTGGCAGGGCAAGCAGTTGTTCCAGCATAAATAAACTTAGGGCGAATTGTAACAATGTTAAAGTAATTTATAAAGCGTCAGTTTGCCGACCGTTAAAGTAAAACGTCAAAACCGGCGTTCAGATAATTCGTTTTTGCAAGGTTTCCAAAAAATCTTTAGCTTCTTTTTCCGACATTTCTCCGATCTTTAAGTCGCGCAACTCGTCCACCACATTTTCATTAGAGATGGCGAACAGGGAAAACTGCGATGCCAAGTTGCTCTTCCCGGCGCGCCCGACCGCTGCGTCCAAAGCCGCCGAATTTCGCCGCGCGTCCGAGAAAACCGCCAATTCGTATTGTTCGAGCTTGCTCAAAACCGATTTTGCCCGCGCAATCGCCTGAGCGGGCAGCCCGGCGAGTTGAGCTACGGCGATGCCGTAGGATTTCGATGCCTTGCCTCGTTTCAACTTATGCAAAAACACAACTTCGCCGTCTTTTTCCATCGCCGTTACTTGATAATTTTTCGCGCCTGGAAGGTTTTCCGCGAGTTCCGTTAGCTCATGGTAATGCGTGGCAAACAAAGTTTTCGCCGAATGTTCCGGCGAGTTATGCAAAAATTCGGCGACCGCCCAAGCGATTGAGAGACCGTCGAAAGTCGAAGTTCCGCGCCCGATTTCGTCGAGCAGAATGAGCGAGCGCGGCGTCGCGTTGTGCAAAATCGTCGCTGTTTCGGTCATCTCGACCATAAACGTCGAGCGACCCGAAGCCAAATCGTCGGAAGCGCCGACGCGTGTCCATATACGGTCTAAAATTGGAAGGCGGGCGAAAGCGGCGGGAACGAAAGAACCGATTTGCGCGAGAATTTGAATCAGTGCGGTCTGCCGCAAAATCGTTGATTTGCCGCCCATATTCGGTCCGGTAATAATCAAAAGCCGATCAGTCGAATTATTCATAGCCAGATCGTTAGGTATGAAATTTTCCGGGTTGATAACTTCGACAATCGCGTGTCTGCCGTCTTTGATTTCAATCTCGTCGCCGTCGTGCAGAATCGGCGCGACGTAATTGCGCCGCCCAGCAACCTCCGCTAAAGATGCCAACGCGTCGAGCGTCGCCAGGG
This sequence comes from uncultured Pyrinomonadaceae bacterium, assembly GCA_902805935.1. Lineage (GTDB taxonomy): Bacteria > Acidobacteriota > Blastocatellia > Pyrinomonadales > Pyrinomonadaceae. The sequence continues at coordinate 7,323 of CADCUR010000026.1, read as the reverse complement.
CGCGGGCGGTGGATTGTAAATTTTTCGTCTCTTTTTGAACGCGGGCGCGGACGCTTTGGAAAATTTCCGTTTCCAGTTCCTTGATTCTCTCTTCCGCGCCTAAAACCTTTGCCTCCCATTCTTTGAGTTCGGGCGTTGTAAATCTTTCGGCGTTCGTTAAAGTTTGACGGCGTTCGTAATCGGCGGGAACGCGCGCTAAATTGCCTTTGGATACTTCGATAAAATAACCGAAAACACCGTTATATTTTATCTTTAGATTGAAGATGCCGGAGCGTTTTTTTTCGCGCTCCTCGAAACCGGCAATTGTTTGTTTCGCCTGCTCCGAGACGCTTCTTAATTCGTCGAGTTCGGCATTACATCCCTTAATAATCACGCCGCCGTCGTTGATATTAAGCGGCGGTTCTTCGGCAATCGAATCTTTGATTAGGTTCTGAATCTCAGACAACTCGAATATATTTTCGCTTAAAACTTGCAAAAGAAGACTTTGTGCGTCTGATAACGTCTGAATGATGGTCGGCGTTTTGGCAAGGGAATTGTTCAAGGCGAGTAAATCTCTGGGTGATGCGGTGCCGAGATTCAATCTGCCGATAAGACGTTCCAAATCGGTAACTTCTTTGAGCAGAAAACGAATTTTGTCGCGAAAAATCGGATTGGTTAATTCTGAGACGGCGGCGAGGCGCGTTTGAATTTCGCCGCGGCGGACTGACGGGCGAAGCAGCCAAGAACGCAGAAGCCGCGCGCCCATTCCGGTTACGGTTTGGTCAATGACGTTGAAAAGCGTGTGTTTGGTTTTTTCGCGGCGCGATTCGACGATTTCCAGATTTTTCAGCGTAACCGCGTCCAAAATCATAAAATCGTTTGATTCCAGATAAGTGATTTCGGAGATATGTTCGGCTGAGGCGCGTTGCGTTTCGCGCGCGTAGCGCAGACACGCGCCCGCAGCGCGGACGGCGAACGCTTTGCCTTCGAGACCGAAGCCGGATAGATCCCGCACATTCAATTGACGTTTGAGAAGCATCCCGCAATCTTCTGTTTGAAAAAGCCAATCGTCAAGCGGCGTTAGGGTCGTCGTGAATTTGTTTGAATTTTTCGGCGTGATTGAAACCACGTCTTCCGCGGCAGAGGAGTCTGAGCGGCTCGGGTTTTCAAACGAGTTTTCAACCAAAACAGTCAGCGATTCTGGATAAAGCAGTTCGCGCGGAGCGAAATTTTCGATGTCGGCGCGCACTTTAGTCCAAGCATCCGCGCCGGAAATCTGCGCGGCGAAAAATTCCCCGGTCGAGAGTTCTAAGAACGAGATGCCGAAACTTTCGCCCGCGCCGCAGACGGCGGCGATAAAAACTGATTCTTTCGATTCGACGAGCTGGGCGTCAATCGCTGTGCCGGGCGTGATGACGCGGACGACTTCGCGTTTGACGAGTTTTACGCCTTTGCTCGCCTCTTCGGTCTGTTCGCAAATCGCCACGCGAAATCCGCGTTTGACGAGCTTTGAAATATAACTTGCGGCGGCGTGGTGCGGCACGCCGCACATCGGAATCGGATTCGGCGAATCTTTATGGCGGGCGGTCAAAGTGATGTCGAGTTCGCGCGCGCCGGTCACCGCATCTTCATTGAATAGCTCGTAGAAATCTCCAAGTCGGAAAAAAAGAAGCGTTCCCGGATATTGTTTTTTGATTTCGAGGTATTGCCGAAGCATCGGCGTCGCGTTTTGCATAACTGTTTGAGTAACAAAAATTCTATCTTAAAATGGAATTTTTGTTAAAGCCGGGAAAAAACCAAACTTCGACGCTACAAAATTTTTATGCTGTTTGCTAGAATGCCTTTTTGCCGATTATTTTGTTACAATCGCATTGGTTCGGCAAATCAGAATAAACTATTCGGTGTGAAACCGAATCAAAGGGCTGAAATTCCCATCCTGTTTTTAATTAAAAATTCGGAGCGTCATCTATGAAAGCAGTAAAAACTTTAACGGTTATTTGCGCCGTCTTAATTTTCAACAATTTTTTAATCAATAATTCCTACGGACAAAAAAACGAAAACGCGATTCAGTCTGACAAACCGAAATCCGAAATGCCAATCGCCGCCGACGGCGCAGATTCGGAAAATCAAATCGCCGCCGGCAAACAAAAAAACGAAAAGTATCGCATCGGTTTTCAAGATACTCTGGAGGTGCAAGTTTTTCGTCATCCCGAGCTTTCCCTGGTCGTTAACGTCAGTCCCGACGGCACGATTTTGCTGCCGAAAATTGACCGTCCGATTAGCGTCGTCTGCAAAACCGAAAGAGAACTCGGCGAAACCGTCGGCACTTTGTATAAAAATTATTTGAAAAATCCGTTCGTCAACGTGCGCGCCGTCGAGCAGCGTTCGCAGCCGTTCGCAGTCATCGGCGCGGTTCAAAAACCCGGCAGTTTTTATTTAAATCGCAAAATTCGACTGCTCGAACTCCTAGCATTCGCCGGCGGTCCCGATGTCGAGAATGCCGGCGCGAACATACAAGTCGCGCGAGTCGGCAACATTTCCGGTTGCACGGAAAACACCGATTCGGACGCAGATGAAGTCGTCTTTTTCAGTTACAAAATTAAAGATGTCCAAACGGGAAAAGAAAATCCGTGGATGCAGCCGGGCGATATTGTTTCGGTTTTAATCGCCGAACAAGCCTTTGTCGTCGGCAATGTCAAAGAACCTTCAAAAGTGCCTTTAAAGGAAACGGTGACACTGACGCAGGCGATTGCTTTTGCCGGCGGTGTCGCGCCCGAAGCGAAAACTAGCCGCGTTAGAATTCAGCGGCAGCAATCGGGCAGCGCGGTAAAAACCGAACTCGTTTACGACTTAAAAGATATTGCGAGCAAAAAAATTCCCGACCCGATTTTGCAGGCGAACGATATTGTCGAAGTTCCGAAAGACGGCGTAAAATCGGTTCGCAACGGACTCTTGAAAGCATTCAGCAACGGAATTCCCGGTTTATTTTACGGCTTATAATTTTCTATGAGAAACACGAAAGAAATCGTCCCCAGACAAATGGAGTCGGTCGAGATAGAACGTCCGTTCGAGTCGCAAATTCCAGCCGCCAACGGCGGCTACGGCGCCTATCGAGATGTCGGCGCGGCGGAAGGTTTTCAGATTGTCGCCTACTGGCGAATCATCCGCAAAAGATTCTGGCTGGTCGTCGGCATTGCCGTTTTAATGACGACGCTGGCAGCCATCTATATGGCGCGGAAGCCGAACATATACGAAGCGAAGGCGGTTGTGCAGGTTGATTTGGAACAGCCGAATCAAGACCTTGTAACGAAGGACAGGGTTTCTCAAGTCGCCAATCAAGACCCGTCATATTTTAATACGCAGTTGCAGCTTTTAAATAGCGAAAGTCTAATGCGGCGCGTCATCAAAGAACTCAGTCTCGACACCAACAAGGAATTTCAGAAAGCGAAATCCGAACAGTCAGTGTCGGCGTGGCGTTCGATGCTCCGCGCCGTCGGACTTGCCAGCGATACGACCAGAAAAACCGGCAGCGGCGGCGTTGACGAAGTGTCCATTTCGGCAAGCACGACGCTCGCTTCGAGCGAAGACATCGCCGAAGCCATTAGGCTCGCGCCGTATGTGGAAATTATCAAGAGAAATCTAGTTATCGAGCCGGTCAGAGAAGCGCGCGCGACATTTAAAGACACGCGGCTGATTGAAATTGTTTATCGTCATACCGACCCGGAACTCGCCGCCTTTGTGGTGAACGGCATCGGCGAAGTTTTCTCGAAAACCAATCAGGAAAAACGCACCGGCACAAGCGGCAAGACGAACGATTTTCTGCAAAACCGCATCGCCCAATTGCAATCGGAAGTAAAAGCCGGAGAAGTGAAATTAGTTCAGTTGACGAAAGACGCCCGAATTTTAAATACCGACGGCGACAGAACGCTCGTTTTGAGCGGTCTCGATATATTAAATAAACAATTGCTCGACGCGGAAAATGAGCGCAAAAACGCTGAAGCTGAATATAACGCGGTTAACAAATCGCCGGAAAGTTTGGCGGCGCGCGCCGAAGAACTGGCAGCCCGCTACACGACCGAGCGGGAAAATAACAGCCGGGAGTTGGTTAACGACACGCGAAAAAAGATTGCGGAGTTAAACGCGACCAGAAATCGGCTTCTCGAAGAATACCAGCCGACCGCTCAGGAAGTTAAAGAAGTTGATACGCAAATCAAAGCGCTCGAAGACGCTATCAGAAAAGCGTCGGCGGAAAATCAGGAAGATTTGGCTAAATTTCGCGAGCGTATCGCTAGCGATTTATTAAATAATCTCAGAACCAAATACGAGTCAGCCAAAAGCCAGGAAAACAAACTTCGGGCATCATTCAATCAACAATACAACGAGGCGCAGGGACAAAATCAATCGGGCGTCGCCCTGAGTTTGCTCAAACAGGACATCGAAACGAAAAAAGGGTTTTTGAAGGAACTGAACGACAAACAGAGCGGCAACGATGTTATCGCCGCCGGAACCGATAATAATATCAACGTGGCGGAAATCGCCATTCCGCCCGATTCTCCGGTCGCGCCCAGACGTTTGGCGACGGTCGTCGGCGCGTTGTTTTTGTCAACGCTGTTTGGAATGGGTTTGGCGTTGTTTCTCGAATATCTCGACGATACGATTCGCACGACCGAAGAAATCGAAACCTTGCTCGGGTTGCCCGCGCTGGCGGCGATTCCGCGAATTGATTCGCTGCCGAAAAAACGCCTGCTGCTCGTCGGAGCAAACGATGACGGCGAAGCGGCGAATCCGACCACTGAGCTGCTGATTCATAACGATTCGCGTTCTTCTTTAGCGGAGGCATATCGGCAGCTGCGAACTTCGATTTTGCTTTCGACTGCCGGACACGCGCCGAAATCTCTCCTTGTCACATCGAGTTTGCCGTCGGAAGGAAAAACGACGACCGCCATCAACACGGCGATCAGTTTGGCGCAGACGGGCGCGAAAGTTTTGATAATTGACGCCGATATGCGCCGTCCGCGACTGCATTCGGTGTTCAATATCAGCAACGCCGAAGGTTTAAGCACGCTTCTGTCGAGCGAATTCGCCGACCAGGATATTTTAAATGTCATCGAATACGACGAAGAATCGCGCCTTAATCTGCTTTCGTCAGGACCGGTTCCGCCGAATCCAGCTGAACTAATCGGGTCGGAACAGATGGCTAATCTGCTCAAAATGCTGCAGAACAATTTCACACACGTTGTCGTTGACTCGCCGCCGATTGCCTCGTTCACCGACGGCGTTCTCGTCGCCTCGATGGTTGACGGCGTGATTCTGGTCGTCAATTCCGGCAGAAGCTCGCGTCAGGTCGTGCGCCGTTCGCGTCAACTGCTTCAGGACATCGGCGCTAAGATTTTCGGCGTCGTTCTCAACAACGTCAATCTCCGTTCGCAGGATAATTACTATTATTATCAAAGCTATTATCACCGCGATAACTACCGGCACGACGACGAATAAATCTTAAAAGTTTCAGTTTTCAAGTTTCAAGTTTCAGGTTCAAGAGCAATCCTTAAACCTGAAACTTGAAACGGAAAGTATTATGGAAAAACAAACGAAAATTTTAGTGACCGGCGCGGGCGGTTTTATCGGCAGCCATCTGGTTACATACTTAAAAAACAAAAATTATTGGGTGCGCGGCGTTGATATAAAACATACCGAATTCGGCAAGACGGACGCGGACGAATTCGAGATTTTAGATTTGCGTCGGTGGGATAATTGTCTGCAGGCGACGCGCGGCGTCGAGGAAGTTTACGCGCTCGCCGCCGATATGGGCGGAATGGGTTTTATCTCAAACCACCACGCGCAGATTCTTTACAATAATTCACTTATCAATCTCCATACGCTCGAAGCGGCGAAAACCAATGGCGTGCAGCGCTATCTCTATACCAGTTCAGCCTGCATTTACCCAGAGCATCTGCAAGGGGAAGCTGATGTCAAACCGCTCAAAGAATCGGATGCATATCCGGCGCAACCGCAAGACGCCTACGGTTGGGAAAAGCTAATTTCGGAAATTCTCTGTATGCATTACCGCAACGACTATGGCATCGAAACCAGAACGGTTCGTTTTCATAACATCTTTGGGGAAAAAGGAACTTGGGACGGCGGACGCGAAAAAGCGCCGGCGGCGATGTGCCGCAAAATCGCCGAAGCTAAATTGACGGGAAAGACGGAAATCGAAATTTGGGGCGACGGCGATCAGACGCGCTCGTTTTGTTATATCGAAGATTGCGTCGAGGGAATTTACCGCCTAATGCATTCGGATTTCCACGAGCCTTTGAATCTCGGACAAGACCGAATGGTAACGATCAATCAGCTTGCCGATATTGTCGCGGAAATCGCCGACGTGAAAATTTCAAAAAAACACATTGACGGACCGCAGGGCGTGCGCGGCAGAAATTCCGACAACACGAAATTGCGCGAAGTTTTAGGTTGGGAGCCGAGCATCTCGCTCGAAGACGGTTTGAAAACGACTTACCGTTGGATTGAAAAACAGGTCGAAGAAAGTTTGTCGAAAGAAAAAAAGGAAAAATTCTCCGCTCAAGCCTGAAATGGATTCAAAACAGTACCGAGAGGCGGAAGATATAAAGTCAATCGAAACTTTCCGCCGACCGACTTTTTTACCAAAAACGATTTTGAATTTTAGAAATGTTTTATATAAAAGGATTTTTCAGTTAGCGTAAAATCAGAACAAAATAAATTAACGATGACAGGATTTTCAGACGTAGCAATTCAATCGGTCAAAGATTATTGGAATCAGCGTCCGTGCAACATTCGACATTCGACCGCAGAAATCGGCACACGGGAATACTTCGACCAGGTTGAAGCGAGAAAATATATGGTTGAGCCGCACATTCCCGCCTTTGCCGAATTTGAAAAATGGAGAGGTAAAAAGGTTTTGGAAATCGGCTGCGGCATCGGCACGGACACGATGAATTTTGCCCGCGCCGGCGCAAATGTGACGGCGGTTGATTTGTCGGTCGAGTCGTTAAAACTCGCCAAAAAACGCGCCGAAGTTTTCGGTTTATCCGACCGCATAAATTTTTTTGAGGCGAACGCCGAAAGACTTTCCGAATTTGTCGAGCCGCAAAAATTCGATTTAATTTATTCGTTCGGCGTGATTCATCACTCGCCGCATCCCGAAAAAATCATCGAGCAGATTCGATCAAATTTTACGGAGCCGGGAAGCACTCTGAAACTGATGGTCTATTACCGTTATTCGTGGAAGGTTTTATGGATGCTGCTTCTGGAAAAAGGAAGATTTTGGAAACTCGATGAAATCGTCGCCAAACATTCCGAAGCGCAGACGGG
>CADCUR010000025.1:1019-11440 GCA_902805935.1 uncultured Pyrinomonadaceae bacterium | reverse complement strand
TCCGAAAAGTGAAAACCCGATTGACGGCGTGAAAACTTTTGCGGAGTTCATCGAAAACCAGTCGGACGAGTTTGAAACCTTCCACACGATGCCCGACGATTCCGCCGTTATTCTTTACACCTCGGGGACCACCGGACAGCCGAAGGGAGCGGAACTCACACATCTGAATTTATTTCTAAACGCGATTTTTACCAGAGAAATCACGCTTCCGGCATTTGATAAAGAACAGCTTTTTGGCAAAACGGGAATGAATCAACTCATCACTCTGCCGCTGTTTCATTCGACGGGACTGACGGCGCAGATGCTCACGAATCTTTACGGCGGCGGTTGCTGCGTCCTGCTGCCGCGTTTCGAGCCGGAAACAGTTTTGGACGCGATGCGCCGCGAGAAAATTTCAAGCTGGACGGGCGTTCCGACGATGTTCTGGGCATTGCTTAAACTCATCGAAGAAAATCGTCTGGTCGTTTCCGACATTTCTAGAAACCTGCGCCTGCTGAGTTCGGGGGGCGCGCCGATGCCCGTCGAATTGATGCTGAAAATCAAAGAAACTTTCGCGGGCGTGGCAATTTCCGAAGGCTACGGTTTGTCGGAAACTTCGCCCGTCGCTACATACAATCATCTCGCGCTGCCGCACAAACCCGGCACGGTCGGGCAACCGCTGCCGGCTTGCGAAGTGCGGCTTGTTGACGAAAACGGCGAGCAGGTTTCAACGGGGAAACGCGGCGAAATCGTCATTCGCGGACACAACGTGATGAAGGGTTATTACAATCGCCTGGAAGCGACGAACGAAGCGATCCGCGACGGCTGGTTTTATACGGGCGATGTCGGCGCGTTCGACGCGGACGGCTATCTGTCAATCGTTGACCGGACGAAAGATTTAATCCTGCGCGGCGGTTTCAACGTCTATCCGCGCGAAATCGAGGAAGTTTTGATGACGCACGAAGCCGTCAGCTTATGCGCCGTCATCGGCGTTCCGTGCGAGAAAATGGGCGAAGAAGTAAAGGCGTGCGTCGTTTTGAAAAACGATTCAAATCTAACGGTCGAAAATTTGCGCCAATGGTGTCGGGAAAACATCGCGGCGAACAAATATCCGCGTCTGATTGAATTTTACGACTCGCTGCCGATGAACGCCACGGGCAAAATTCTCAAACGCGAGCTGCGCGAAATGGAATTGGAAAAAGCCAAAAGCGTAGGCTAAAAATTATGGCGACGGCTGAAAAAACTCTGGAAAGCGAAGTGTCGCAATCCAAAATCCAAAATCCGCAATCGAAAATCGAACCGCCTTATCCGGCGGCGCGTTATGCATGGTATGTCGTCGGCGTGTTGACACTCGTTTATGTTTTCTCGTTCATTGACCGCCAGATTTTGAACTTGCTCGTCGCGCCGATACGCCGCGATTTGGGGATTTCGGATACGCAGATGAGCCTTTTGATGGGTTTCAGCTTCGCGGTTTTCTATACGTTTTTCGGCATCATTCTGGGGCGAATGGCGGACACGGGCAGTCGGCGTTTTTTGATTGCCGCCGGTTTTGTCGTGTGGAGTTTGATGACGGCGGCGTGCGGGCTGGCGAATTCTTTTTCCGCGCTACTGATGTTTCGCATCGGTGTCGGAGTCGGCGAAGCCAGCCTTGGACCGGCGGCGTATTCGATGATTTCCGATTATTTTCCGCCTTCAAGACGCGCGACGGCGATGAGCGTTTATTCGATGGGAATTTACATCGGTTCGGGCATCGCGTTTCTGCTCGGCGGTCTGGTCGTCCAGTTCGCCAGCCGGCAGGAAGCTTGGACGCTGCCGCTCATTGGCGAGACGCGCCCGTGGCAGTTGATTTTTTTTCTCGTCGGTTTGCCCGGTCTCGTGTTCGCGCTGCTGATGCTGTCGGTGCGCGAACCCGTGAGGCGCGGCGTTCGGTCGGGCGCGGCGGTCACGATGCGCGAAACGTGGAAATATCTGGGCGCGAATAAGCGGACGATTTTCTGCCACAATTTAGGGATTGCGATGCTCACCATCGCCACTTACGGCACGGCGGCGTGGATGCCGACGTTCTTCGTCCGCGTTCACGGCTGGACGGCGGGGCAAATCGGCATCTGGCTCGGCATCGTCGTGATGATTTTTGGAACTTTGGGAGTCGCGCTCGGCGGCAGAATTGCCGATAAATTTGCTGCACGAGGCGTGTCGGATGCAAATTTGCGCGTCGCGCTGTATGCGATTCTATTGGCGATTCCGTTTATAGTCGCTTATCCGCTCGCAGGTAATGCCAATCTCGCGCTCGCGCTTTATATTCCGACGGCTTTTCTGACGAGCGTTCCGATTGGCGTGGCGGCGGCGGCACTCCAGCAAATTATGCCGAACGAAATGCGCGGGCAAGCGACGGCTCTGTATTTTTTTATTATCAATTTTATCGGTCTCGGTTTGGGTCCGACGCTGATTGCCGTCACGACCGACTACGTTTTTAAAGACGACAACGCGATTTATCTGTCGCTGTCAATCGTCTGCGGCGCGACGCTTCTTTTGTCAGCGGCTTTGTTATTTTTCGTGCTGAAACCGTATGGCAGGAGTCTGGAACTCGTCGCCGAACGGCGGGAGAATATATGAATTTAACGCGCCGCCAATTTTTCAGTTTGACGACCGGCGCGGGTGTCGCGCTGGCGTGTCGCGGATTTTCAAACGCGCAGACCGGCGCGGCGGCTGTGGCGGATTTGGAAACAATCAAAACGCGCTGCGCCCGCATCATTCGGGAATACGACCGGCAGGGAATTCACCGCACGGCGACCGACGTTGACTCACGAAGCGCGAAATGGCTGGCGAAATTAGTGCGGGAAAACGGCGCGCAACCGCGACTCGAATCCTTTGTAATCAACCGCATTGATTTAATGGAAAATTACCTGCATATCGGCGACCGGCGAATCGAAGGCGTTCCGATGTTCGACGGCGGATTTACCGACCCGAAAGGAATTCGCGGGCGTTTGGGGAAAATCGGGTCAGACGCGGAAATCGGCTTAATCGAAGCTCCGCCGAACGCGGCGACCGATTTTAACGACGTTTTTATTCAAGCCCGGCGCAACTCGAAACACAAAGCGATTGTAATTTTAACGCTTGGCGGCGCGGACGGAATCGCCATCATCAACGCGCCGTATTTTCTCGAACCGTTCGCGCAGCCCGCTCTGCAAGTCGGGCGCGAGCATCGGGAATTTCTGCAAAAAGCGGCGGAGAAAAACGCCGAAATCGAAATCATCGCCGAGGTTAAACGCAAATCTGTGACGGCTTTCAATGTAACGGCGGAAATCACCGGAACTGACAAATCGCTCCGGCCGGTCGGCGTGATTACGCCGCGCAGTGGCTGGTGGGAAATCGCTTCGGAACGCGGCGGCGGTTTGTGCGCGTGGTTGGAGACAATGCGGGCGATTGCGAAAACAAAACCGCGCCGGACATTTTATTTTGCCGCATCGAGCGGTCACGAACTCGGTCACGTCGGGCTGGAAAATTATCTTGAATTGCGGAAAGATTTAGCGAAAGACGCGCACGTCTGGCTGCATTTCGGCGCGAATATCGGCTCGCGTTTCGGGGCATCGCGCAATTTGCGGGCTTCAAGCGAGGAACTCGAAAAGCTCGCCGCCCGCGCTTTAACTGAAAACGGCGTTGCGCCCGACAGATTGCTGCCGCGCAATGTCATGCCGAACGGCGAAGCGAAAAATTTATACAAACGCGGCGGCAAATTTATTTCTTTAATCGGCGGAAACGCGCTGTTTCATCTGCCGCAAGACCGTTTCCCCGATGCGGTTGATTTGGACGTTATCGCCCGCGTCTGCGCGGCGTTTTCTCGCCTTGCCGTTGATTTGTGATTTTTTAAGTTTTAGATTTCAGGTTTGGATATTCGTTTGACCTGAAACTTAAAATCCGAGACTTGAAACTTTGAACTTGAGATTTTTTTATGACGCCAAAAAAGAAAAAAAGCCGCGCCGTTATTGAGCGGATGGACAACAAACTGGGACAAATTTACGATGTCGCGGCGACCTTGATTTGCGCCAAAGGCTTTGACGCAACCAGCGTCAACGACATTGCCGACGCGATGAATCTGACCAAAGGCGGACTTTATCACTATATTGACGGCAAACAGGATTTGCTCTACAAGGTGATGAATTTCGCGCTCGAAACGCTCGAAGAAGAAGTGATGGTGCCGGCTCGCGCCGAAGTCGACGCGATGCGGCGGCTCGAATTGATTGTGCGAAATCACTCGCTGATAATAATGCGCGGCAGCAGTCCGATGACGATTTTGATGGACGAAGTTTCGGGGTTGTCCGAACAGCAGCAGGCGGAAGTTTTAAAGCGCCAACTAGATTACTACGCGGTCGTGAGCGGCACGCTGAAAGATTTGAAAAAAGAAGGAAAATTAAACGATTTTAATCCTTCGACGGCGGCGCACAGCTTGATCGGAATGATTCTCTATTTATCGCGCTGGTATCGCCGCGAAGGAAAAATGACCGACGAGCAGGTGGTCGAAGAACTGCTGCGAATCGTGCGCGGCGGTTTTGTCAAAGTCTGAAAATTTTATGCGCCGAATCGGTGTCTTTGCGCTCAAATTTGTCATCGCAATCGTTGCCGCAATTTTGCTGGCGGGCGGTTCGGTCTGGTATGCCTTGCGACCGACGAATTACGGCGGCGAAATCCGCAACGGCGAATGGACGACCGATTTAACGACCGGCGGAAAAACGGCTGGGTTGTATCAGCGGGCGCAAGTCGCGCTTTACGGTTTATGGGCGATGAGTTCGTCGGAAACGATTTATTTTATCGCCAACACGGACGCAGCAGGCGCGCCGCTCGCTCCAAACTGCACTTATTCGGTCAGCGGCGCGGGCGACCCGGACGCGCGCTGGTGGAGTTTAACGGTTTATAAAAATTTTCATTTCGTGCCGAACGAGGGGAAAGTTTATTCGTATTCGCAAACTTCGGTCGAGCGCGAGCCGGACGATTCGTGGCGCGTGATGGTTTCGCCGGAAAAACAGCCCAGGAACTGGCTGCCGACCGGCGATGGAGCGGCGGGCGCGGCGGGCGATTTGAAATTGGTGTTTCGCGCCTATAATCCGAGTCAGTCATTCGTCAATCAAATTGGAAGCGTCAAACTGCCGAGCGTTAAAAGAGAGAGTTGCCGGTGAGCGAAATCAAACGGAAAAATCGTTTCGGAAATTTTCTGGTGTGGACGCTTTTCAGCGTCGCGCTCGCCGTCGTTCTGCATTTCGTCATCGTTCAGCAGATTCCTTCGCTGATGACGAAAAGAAGCGTCGAAGCGATTCTGGCGCGTAAAAAAACGACCGAATACAACCGACTTTTCTACAACGATTTGAGTTACGCCGGAACGGATTTAGTCGTGATGAGCAACGCCGATATGCGAAGCTCAATCGGGTTTTACGACGTTTCGGAAAAGCCATTGAAAATTCGCGTCGTCGTTCCCGAAAGCGGAAATTACTGGTCAATCTCCTTGTATGCTTGGAACACCGACAACTTTTTCGTCCGCAATGACCGCAACGCGGGCGCAAAGGAATTCGATTTGATTCTGGTCAAAGCAGGCTCGAAATACCAAGCGCAGACAGGCGAGGAAGTCGTCGAATCGGCGACGACTCGCGGCGTGATTTTAATGCGCTACATCGTCGCCAACCGCGCCGACCAAGCCGAACTCGCACGAGTCGCCGCCGAGCAAAGCAAATCATTTGTGCAGTCGGTAGAAACGAATCAGTATTAAATGTATGTAACGAAAATCTCGCTTGACAAGAAGCATTTTTGAGATTAAATTCTACCAAACGGTCGGTTTTAATTCTTGCCGCTTCAAGCGAAAAATTTTGAGAAAAATATGTCATTAACCATCAACCGCGTGGTGGTCATCGGCTCCGGCACAATGGGCGGCGGCATCGCCGCGCACTTCGCCAACGCCGGAATACAGGTGTATCTGCTCGACATCGCGCCGGAAAACCTCGCGCCCGAAGAAGCGGGGAAAGGTTTGACTCTGGAGAGTTCTGAGGTCAGAAACCGCATCGTCCGCCAGAGCTTCGAGCGCGTCGTCAAATCAAAACCGCCAGCGTTTTTTCTGCCCGAAAACGCCGAACTCGTGACGCTCGGAAATTTAGCCGATAACGCCGAATGGATTGCCGAAGGCGATTTGATAATCGAAGCGATTATCGAACGGCTCGACGCGAAACGCGCTTTGATGCAAACGATTGAAAAACATCGAAGACCCGCGAGCATCGTTGCCACCAACACTTCGGGCATCCCGATTTCGGCAATCGCCGCCGAATCGAGCGAAGATTTGCGGGCGCATTTTTTAGGAGCGCATTTTTTTAACCCGCCGCGTTATATGAAGCTGCTCGAAATTATCCCGACCGACTACACCGCGCCGGAAGTCGTTGAATTCGTGACGCGCTTCGGCGAGGAAAGATTGGGCAAAGGCGTGGTGATTTGCAAAGACACGCCGAATTTTATCGCCAACCGATTTTATTCGGTGTCGAGTTCGCCGCTGATGACCTATGCGCTGGAGAACGATTTCACGGTCGAAGAAACCGACGCGATTGCCGGGCAACTTGTCGGCAGACCGAAAACCGCCCTTTTTCGTCTGTTCGATCTGGTCGGTTTGGACGTGGGAAAACTCGTCAACAGCAATCTCTACGATTTAATTCCTGATGACGAATCACGGAGTGGTTTGAGCGGCGAAAAACTACACTCGCTGCTCGATAAAATGATGGAATCCGGTCGTCTGGGCGATAAGACCGGCGCGGGTTTTTACAAAAAACCGCCGCGCGGGACAAAAGGCGAAATTTTAACTTTGGATTTGGAAACGCTCGAGTATCGCTCGCGCATCGAGCCTGATATTCCGTCGCTTGCCGAAGCCGCAAAGATTAAACGGCTGCCCGAACGCCTCAAATTTCTGCTCGCGCAGGATGACAAAGCTGGCGCGTTCGCCCGCCAAATCGTTTACGGCGCGTTAAGCTACGCCGCCCGGCGCGTGCCGGAAATCGCCGACGATTTCCGCGACGTTGACCGCGCGATTCGCTGGGGATTCGCGCACGAAAAGGGCGCGTTCGAGATTTGGGACGCGCTCGGCGTGCGCGAAACCGCCGAAAAAATGGAGCGCGCCGGATTTGAAATCGCGGGTTGGGTCAAAGAAATGCTCGACGCGGGACACGAGAGTTTTTACCGCGAAGAAAACGGCGCGGAGGAGTATTACGATTTAGAAAAACGCGCTTACGTCCACGAAAAACCGGACGCGCGGCGGCTGAATTTGAGTTTGATTAAAAAATCCGGCGGTGTTGTCCGCACGAATAAATCGGCGAGTCTCGTGGATTTGGGCGAGGGCGTTTTGTGTCTCGAATTTCACTCAAAACTGAACACGCTCGACGAAGACAACGTGACGATGATGCGCGAGGCGGTCGAGGAAGTCGAGAAAAATTGGGCGGGCTTGGTCGTCGGCAACGACGGCGCGGATTTTTCGGTGGGCGCGAATATCGCCAATATCGCCGTATCAATCGAAAACAAGGATTTCGGCGGCATCGAGCGCGGAACGGCGGCGATGCAAAACTTTCTGCAGGGCTTTCGATTTTGTAAAAAGCCGGTCGTGGTCGCCCCGGCGGGCAGAACGCTCGGCGGCGGCGCGGAAACGACATTGGCGGGAGCGAGAATCGTCGCTGCGGCGGAAACTTTTGTGGGACTCGTTGAAACGGGCGCGGGTTTAGTTCCGGGCGCCGGCGGCTGCAAGGAAATGGTGCGCCGCGTCGTTTCGATTCCGTTTAAAGAGCGCGGCGAAACGGGCGATGTCACCGCGCTTTTGCAAAAAATTATGGAAACGGTCGGCGCGGCGAAGATTTCCGGCAACGCTTATGAAGCACGAAAAATGGGTTTTCTGACGGCGACCGATAAAATCGTGATGAACCGCGATTTTTTGCTCGGCGCGGCGAAACGAGAAGTTTTAGAAATGAGCGCGGCGGGTTTTGTTCCCCCGATGAACAAAGCGAATTGTTACGCCGCCGGGCGCAACGCGCTTGCCGCTTTGAAAAACGGACTTCACATCGTCAAACAATCCGGCAACACCAGCGATTACGATGTTTTCGTCGCCGGAAAACTCGCGCACATTTTATGCGGCGGCGATTTAACCGCCGGGCAATGGACGACCGAACAGTATTTTTTAGACTTGGAGCGCGAGGCGTTTGTTTCTCTGTGCGGCGAGCCGAAAACGCTCGAACGTATCCGGCATATTTTGACGACCGGGAAACCGCTCAGAAATTAAATCGCGCATTTAATTAACGTCCGAAGCGATGAGAATTTTTGAGCGAGTTTGAATTTCGACGACTTCAAGCAGGTATTTGGAAGAAAAATTTGTGCGCTTCGCACTCGATTGAGGAGAAATATATGCAAAAGCGGTTAACGATTTTAGCGGTTGTGTTTTTTGTTCTGATTTTTTCCGTCGTAAATTCGGCGCAGTCTTCGACGGCGACGCTCAAAGGCACGGTGACGGACGCTTCCGGCGCAATTGTGCCGGGCGCAACGATCACGCTTTCGCGCCCTGACACCGCCGAGACAAAAACCGCGACGACCGATGACGACGGGCTTTATACTTTCACCTTTGTCGAACCGGCGGCGTATATCCTCGAGGTGCAAGCCAAGGGTTTTAAGACTTTCAAACAAACGAATCTCAAACTCGATGTCGGGCAGACGGCGGATGTCAACGTTGCGCTCGAAATCGGTTTGGAATCGGTCGAAGTGACGGTGGAAAGCAACAGTGAATTGCGACTCGAAACTTCGACCGGCGCGCTCGGCGGCGTGATTGAACAAGAGCGCGTCGAGTCGCTGCCGCTGAACGGTCGCAATCTTTTGCAGCTCGCGTCCCTTGAGCCGGGCGTGACGAATACTGCGGAAAATCGCGCCGATTTTCCGACCGGGCAGCAAGCCGGCTCGTTTTCCGTCAACGGCGGGCGAGGGCTGACGAACGAAATTACATTCGACGGCGTAACGGCGGTCAATAAAGCCGACAACGTGCCGGCGTTCCGCCCCAGCCCGGACGCGATTCAGGAATTCCGCATTCAGACCAATTCATATTCCGCCGAATACGGGCGTTCGGGCGGCGGCGCGGTTTCGTTCGTGACTCGCTCTGGAACGAAGAGATTTCGCGGCACTGCTTATGAATATTTTCGTAACGAAGCCCTCGACGCGAACAATTTTTTCGCCAACCGCAACGGCACGGGCAAAGAAAGACTTCGCGCCAACCAGTTCGGTTTTAGTTTCGGCGGACCCGTTTATCTGCCCGGTTTCGGCGAAGGCACGAAGCCGATTTTCAAATCCGATAAATTATTTTTCTTTTTCAATTACGAAGGCTTGCGCCGCAATACGACGGCTTTTATTGATTCGGTCGTGCCGACCGAACGGCAGCGCAACGGAGATTTCAGCGAGCAGCTCGGACCCGTGATTGCGGGCGTGACGGTGCGCGACACAAACGGGGCTTTGATTCCGGCGCGCATCGGGATGATTTTCGTTCCCGGCGCAATCGTTCCAACGGGACAGCCGGGCGCGGGTTCGCGCATCGCTTACGCGGGAAATATCATTCCGCTCTCCCAGCTAAATCCTGTCGGTCGCGCTTTGATGGCGTATTACCCGCTACCGAACGCGCCGAGCGTGTTCAGCCCGACGACCGGAGCTTTGAGTCCGAATTACCTCGTTAACGCTCCGACCAACATCGCCGCCAACCAGTTCGTCAGCCGGATTGATTACAAAATTTCGGCCTCGCAGCAAATCTACGGGCGACTTATTTTCGAGTCGAACACGACCGAACAGCCCGGACCGTTTCCAGGACTCGTTTCATCGCGCTCGGCAACGGGAACGCGCTCGGATAAACCGGGTAGCGTCGCGCTCGATTACGTCAACACGCTCAACTCAAACCTGGTTTTGCGATTAAACGGAGGTTGGAGTCGTTTTAATACGGACAACTTTACGCAGTCGGACGGCTTTAATCCGGCGACGCTCGGTTTTCCGGCGTATCTCGCCAACGCTTCGGCGGACGCGCAGGTTTTTCCGACCATCACGCCGACCAGCTACGGGAATCTCGGACCGCCGTCGCAGTTCGGAAATTCGAGAAATACACAGGACACCTATACCGGAAACGCCGATTTGAACATCATCAGCGGCGGGCATTCAATCAAGACCGGAGCGAATTATCGTCGTTTTACGATTGTCACGACGCGCGCCGACGACCCGGCGGGGAATTTTACTTTCGTCCGGGCAACCACCGCCCGCACCGCGACAACGGACGCGACCCGCACTGGCGACGGACTCGCGTCCTTGCTGCTCGGTCAAATCTCGACCGGGAGAATCGCTATTGCGCCTTCGCCGGAGATTGTAACCAAGTATATTGCTGCCTATGTGCAAGACGATTGGAAGGTCAACACACC
>CADCUR010000025.1:0-1009 GCA_902805935.1 uncultured Pyrinomonadaceae bacterium | reverse complement strand
TTGCGGTGGGAAAGTGATTTCCCGAATACGGAAAGTAACGGAGGATTGACTAACTTCCTGCCCGACCAGTCGTTTCCAGTTCCGAGCGTAACCATTCCGACGGCGAGCAGCACGGGCGCGGCGCTTCCTGCCGGAATAGCAGGGCGGACGCTGAGTTTGACCGGGCGATTCGCAGCGGTTGACGACACGGTGAAGGACGAGCAGCAAGACCGCGATTTGAACAATTTCGGACCGCGCGTGGGCTTCGCTTATCAAATCAGCGACAAGACCGTGCTACGCGGCGGCGGCGGTATTTTTTATTCGTCGCTGACTGGCGGCGGCGTTACGCTTCGCACCTACGCAATTGGCGGTCTGGCTGCCACTTCTTTTGTCGCGGATAACGTCGCGAATTTGAGCAATCCGTTCCCAAACGGACTCGCGCAGCCCGCACCCGTAACGTCGCTTTTCGGCTACGGGCAAAACAGCTTGCCCGCCCGCTTGCGCTCTACGCACCAGCCGCAAATTGCGCAGTGGAACTTGACTCTGCAACGCGAAATGCCGGGAAAAATCTTCGTTGACGTTTCCTACGCCGGAAGTAGCGGCAGCGGATTGCTTTCGACAACGACAGACTTAAATCAACTCTCGCCCGATGCGCTCGCGCTGGGTCAGACCGTGCTGGAAACCAGAGTCAACAATCCGTTTTTGACGTTGCCCGTTGCCCAGCGTCCGGCGGCGAACACGATTCTCGGCGCGGCGACGATTACGGTCGCGCAGCTTCTTCGTCCCTACCCGCAATACGGTAACGTCGTTTCGTTTTTCAATAATGAAGGACATTCCAGTTACCATTCTGGTCAATTAAAGGTCGCGCGGCGTGTCAGCAATGGTTTGACGTTCCAGGTCGCTTACACTTTTTCAAAACTGATTGACGATATTTCCACGATTACCGCCGGCACGGGCGTGCAGGTGACGAATTACCAGAATTTCTACGACCGTAGCAAAGACAAATCGCTTTCGACCTTTGACGCGACTC
>CADCUR010000024.1 GCA_902805935.1 uncultured Pyrinomonadaceae bacterium | reverse complement strand
AAGTTTTACGGCTTAAAAGAATCTAAAAACGGGTGAGTGGTTAAAAGTTTATTTTATGGAATCAATCAATTTATTAACCAAAGAGTCGCCAGCAACAATAGAAAAAGATAATTTTGATGGGACTGGAAACGTAGAGCTTTCGGTCGTTATGCCCTGCTTAAACGAATCGGACACTTTAGCCGTTTGTATCGAAAAGGCTTGGCAAGCGATTTCGGAAAACAATATTTCCGGTGAAATTATTGTTGCCGACAACGGCAGCACTGACGATTCGCCTGAAATAGCGCGCCGCCTCGGAGCGCGAGTCGTCCACGTCGAAGAAAAAGGTTACGGCAGCGCCTTGATGGGCGGTATTTCAGCAGCACGAGGAAAATTCGTCATTATGGGCGACGCCGACGACAGTTACAATTTTCTCGAAATTCCGAAATTCGTCGAAAAACTGCGCGAAGGCTACGATTTAGTTCAAGGCTGCAGATTGCCGAGCGGCGGCGGCACGATTCTGCCCGGAGCGATGCCATTTCTTCATCGCTGGTGGGGAAACCCGATGTTTTCCATTATGGCTCGAACTTGGTTTTATGCTCCGATACACGATGTTTATTGCGGAATGCGCGGTTTTACCAAAGCTCACTACGATTCGCTTAATCAACAATGCACGGGAATGGAATTCGCCACCGAGATGATTATTAAGTCGAGTCTCTACCGCACCCGAATCGCCGAGGTCCCGATCACCTTGCACCAAGACGGACGCAAATCGCATCCGCCGCACTTGAATACGTTCCGCGACGGCTGGCGAACGCTTCGTTTTTTTCTGCTATACAGCCCGAAATGGCTTTTTTTTATTCCCGGCTGTTTTCTCATTTTTCTGGGGATAATCGGTTACATTCTGGGTATGCCCGGATTGACAATCGCCGGGCGAATCAATTTCGATGTGCATACGCTGCTTTTTTCGAGTTTTTTTATCACTTCCGGTTTCCAAGCGATTTTGTTTGCAATTTTGACTAAAACATTTGCGATCAATGAAAAAATGGTGCCGGAAGACAAACGCCTTAACCGCTTATATAAAACGGTCAGCTTGGAAACCGGAGTGCTGATTAGCCTGATTATGCTCTTGGCAGGATTAATTTTATTAGGTTTTACCATCAATGCGTGGCGCGATGCTAATTTCGGTAATCTTGAATACAGCCACACCTTACGCCTGGTGATTCCCGGCGTGACCTTGGCTTCCCTGGGTTTTGAATCAATTCTTTTTAGCTTTTTTACAAGCATTTTAGGAGTTCGCAGAAGGTAGCGGTCGCAATCCGGTTTAATTAAACGCCGAAAAAGTTAAATTTAATGTCAATCAAAACCGCTTTGGTAAAATTTAATGTGTTCTGTGTTTGATTCGCTAATTTTGTCTTTGGTCAGAGCGTCACAACCGCTTCGCTTAACGATGTAATCAGTTTTCAGCAATATGCCGAAACAGTAACAAATCCAGCACAGTGCCATCACCGCAGGCGCTGTCTTTTTGTCTCACCGCCAGCAAATTACACACTCTTCGACAGCAAACTTTATTCATCGCTGTTTATCGCTTGACAACTACGAAAACTTTCGTATATGATTTACGAAAGTTTTCGTAAATCATGATTTATGGCACAGCAAACCAAACCAACCCAAGCCGAATTAGAGATTCTGTCCGTCCTTTGGGAACGTGATGCGGCGACCGTCCGCGAGGTTCACGAAGTTCTCGACCGGCGTAAGCCGACCGGCTACACCACAGTCTTAAAGCTGTTGCAATTGATGGACGAGAAGAATCTGGTCGAGCGTAACAGGACGAATCGGGCGCACGTTTACCGGGCGAAGATTAAACAGAACGAAACGGGCAAACAGATGTTGAAGGATGTCTTGCAAAAAGTTTTCGGCGGCTCGGCTTTGCGATTGGTGCAGCAGGTTTTAGAGACCGAGACGACAGCCGAGGATTTGAAACAGATTCGACAGTTGATTCAAGAGGCGGAAAAGAAAGGAGAATCAAAATGATTTTAGAGAATTTGGCGAATTCACAACTAATTGAAAATCTCGGTTGGACGCTTTTGCATTCGATTTGGGAAATCGCTTTCATCGGGTTTTGGCTACACCTCGCGCTGCGCGCCGCGACTAAATCTTCGGCGAACTCGCGTTACCTGACTTCGCTTTTCGCGCTTGTTCTGGCTTTGATTTTGCCGGTTACGACTTTCATCTTTCTGTCGCAAAAAACATCGAGCGCAACTCAGACTTCGGTCAATTCTAAATCGGAAACCGCGAAAATTGATGTTGAAAAAATCCAACCGCCGGAGAATTTTTCGCCGCTCAAAAACACCGCAGCCGTTGATCTTATTGAGGAAGATTTTTTTACTTCAGTGAACGGTTGGCAAAACGGCTTGGCGGAAAATTTCTCAGCCGCGACGCCCGTTCTGGTCGGCTTATGGTTTTTGGGAATCCTTTTTTCCGCCGTTCGCTTGTTTGGCGGAGTCTGGCAGCTTCACGTTTATAAAACGTGCGGCGCGTCTGTGCCGGACGATGATTGGCAGGCGAGATTCGCCGCGCTCGGCGAACGTCTGAAAATCAAACAAACGGTCGTGCTTGTTTCATCGAAAATCGTCGAAACGCCGATGGTCATCGGCTGGTTGAAGCCGATTGTTTTAATTCCGACAAGCGTGTTTTTCGGTATGAACCCGCGCGAGCTGGAAACGATTCTCGCGCACGAACTCGTTCATATTCGGCGCTATGATTACGCGGTAAATTTCGCGCAGAGTCTCGTCGAGATTATATTTTTCTATCATCCCGCCGCGTGGTGGATTTCGGCGCAAATCAGACGCGAACGCGAGTGCGCGTGCGACGACGCGGTAGTGGAAATGCTGGAGAATTCTTCAATCGTTTATGCCAATGCGTTGGCAAATTTAGAGGAGTTTCGCCAACTGGCGAAGCAAACCAGGTCGCCTGTTTTGGTGGCGGCAAACGGAGGCAAATTAATGATACGCATTCAAAGAATAATCGAAAATAAAAATGCCAAGACAGGCGTATTCCAAAATTCACTTTGGTCGGCGAGTTTGGTTTCGGCGCTTATCTTAGCACTTCTTCTAGGTTTATTTTCACAGGCGACCGACTCGCCTGTCAATGCTCAAACAAAATTAAATAACGGCAAGGAACGAAAAATGGCGGTCGGCTTCGTCTCGATTCCGCCGCTCGACCGGATGGAAAATCCGCCGAAAGACGCGGACGCGACGATGCGCCTACTGGTTGAAAAATTGAAAGCGCACCGCGTTCCGGCAATCGGATTCGTGCAGGGCGCGCAAATTTCCGACGGCGAGAAAATGTATCCGGTGCGGGCGGAAATCGTTCGGACGTGGCGCGACGCCGGATTTGAAATCGGCATCGGCGGCTACAAACATATTTGGTTTCACAACACGCCGTTTGACGAATACGTCGCCAACGTGGAGAAAAACGAAACGATTACGAAGAAAATTCTGGCGGAAAAAAGTTTGCCGCTGCGCTATTTCAGCTATCCGTTTCTAAATAACGGAAAAACGCTTGAAGATAAAAATCGTTTTGAAAATTGGCTGACGACGCGCGGCTTGCGTTCGGTTAAATACACTTTCGACAACAGCGAATGGGTTTATTCTTTCGCCTACGATATGGCGCGCAAAGACAACGACGTAAATACGATGAAGGAAATCCGCGCCGATTATCTCGATTATATGACCAGAATGACCGAACATTACGAAGCGTATTCGACGGAAATGTTCGGGCGCGACATCGCTCAAACTCTAGTGCTGACACCGAGCCGTTTAATCACCGACACGGCGGACGAATTTTTTGGAATGCTGGCAAAGCGCGGCTACAAATTCGTCTCGATGGACGAAGCGCAAGCGGACGAAGCCTATCAAACAAAAGAAGCCGTGATTGAAACTCAATCGGGAATTTCCTGGTTTGAACGCTGGCAGATGGCGCAAGGCAAAAAACTGCGCGATGAGCCGCGCGTTCACGAATCAGTTTGGAAAACTTGGCAAGCGATGAAAGATAAGAAATAAAATTTCACCGTATAGACGCGGAAATTTTTAAACCGCGAAAAAACACGAGCGGCACGAAACATTAAAGATAATGTTTCGTGCCGCTCGTGTTTTTTCGCGGTTAATTTTTCTTCTCTGCTTTCCTGTTAATCAAACTGGCGACGAAGCCTGCGCCGAAGCCATTGTCGATATTGACGACAGTGACGTTTGAGGCGCACGAATTGAGCATTCCCAGAAGCGCGGCGACGCCGCCGAACGACGCGCCGTAACCGACGCTCGTCGGCACGGCGATAACCGGAACTCGCACCAGTCCGCCGACGACCGATGGCAACGCGCCTTCCATTCCGGCGACGACGACGACGACGCGCGACGTTTGCAGAACTTCCCTCTCCGATAAGATCCGGTGGATTCCCGCAACCCCGGCGTCCCAGATTCTTTTGACGCGGTTGCCCATCGTTTCGGCAACCAGCGCGGCTTCTTCGGCGACCGGAATGTCGGATGTTCCGGCGGTAACGACGGCGATTTCACCTGTTCCTAATTCTTCCTTATCGCGCCAGACGCGAATCAATCTGGCTGCTTCGTGCCATTCGGCGTCGGTCGAAACGTTGCGGATTTCACCGTAAGTTTCGGCGTCGGTTCTGGTGATTAAAACGTTCGGCGAACGGGCAACGAGTCGTTCAAAAATGCCGACGGTTTGTTCGCGCGTTTTTCCCTGCCCGAAAATCACTTCGGGAAAGCCTTGCCGGGCGGCGCGGGCGTGGTCAACGCGCGCGTAGCCGATGTTTTCGTAAGACAGATTTTTTATTTTTTCGGTGGCTTCGCTCGTTGAAATCGCGCCGCTCGTATGCGCTGATAAAATTTCGGCGATGTCGCTTTCTTTCATAAAATCATTTTAATACAAAATACAAAAGCGGGTCATTTTTGCGTCATCGTGGAGTCTGCCGATACTTTAAAAAAAGAAACGACGATTAAAAAATCGCCGTTCTTTTTTTGAGGATGCGAGGTGAGATTAGTCGTGAGGTAAATTTCAAACGAAAAACCCGACGTATTTATAAACCGTGCTGAGTTTGATAAACGTCTGCGCCACAAAATTGTGACTGAGCAAATTTAACAAAACCGCACTTTCTATAATTTTCGACTCGTTCATCGTTTTACCCCTTTGAGGAATTCAGCCGCTTTGACTTTGGCAATTCGGATGCCATACGGTTTCAAACGACTTCGGTTTAGTAAATAAGGCGAAAAAGAAAGTTTTTCCAAAACTAATTTCCGTCGCCGTCGGTCAATCTGAAAGCCGCGCCCGTCAGATTGATTCGCTTTGATTGGATTTGCGTTTTGTAAAAGTGCTAGAGTTGAAATTCTTATGGAATTAACCGTTGCCGTTACCGGCGCGTCAGGCACGATTTACGCGCAGCGCACTTTGCAGTTGCTCGCGCAAAGCGGCGCGGTCGAGACGATAAATCTAATTATGTCCGATGTCGTGCCGACCGTCGCGCAGGTCGAACTCGGCGTGAACCTGAGAGAGCCGAACCCGAAAAAAATCAATGAATGGCTCGGCTTGGCTGAAGATGCAAAATTGATTCGCTACTGGCGGCTCGACAATCTGGCGGCGAAACCTTCGAGCGGCTCGAACAAACAAGCCGGAATGATCGTCGTGCCGTGTTCGATGGGAACTTTGGGCGCCATCGCTTCGGGCGCGGGAACGAATCTGATTCACCGCGCGGCGGACGTTTGTTTGAAGGAAAATCGAAAGCTGATTTTAGTTCCGCGCGAGACGCCATTTAATCAAATTCATCTCGAAAATATGCTGCGCGTCGCGCGCGCGGGCGCGACGATTTTGGCGGCGAGTCCGAGCTTTTATCACAAACCGAAAACGATTGATGATTTGGTCAATCATTTGTGTTACCGAATTTTAGACCAATTCGACATTCCGCACGCAAAAAAAACGCAATGGACCGGCGAAGAAGTCACGGAGGCGTGATAAAATTCTCGGTATTAAATCTCGGTATTAAATCAATGAACACCGTCGAGAGATTTTCCGACCGCGTGGAGAATTACGTCAAATATCGTCCCGGTTATCCGCCCGAAGTTCTCCATTTGTTTCGTGACGAAATGAATCTGCGTCCGCATTCTGTCGTTGCCGACATCGGCGCGGGGACGGGCATTTCCGCGAAGATTTTTCTGGAGAACGGGAACAAAGTTTTAGCGGTTGAGCCGAACGAATTGATGCGGGCAGCAGCGAACGAATTTCTGCGCGATTTTCCGAATTTCAGAACGATTGACGGCACGGCGGAGAACACGACGCTCGCCGATGACTCAATTGATTTCGTCGTCGCTGCGCAAGCCTTTCATTGGTTTGACGAAGCGAAAACGCGCCAGGAATTCGAGCGAATCTTAAAAGACGGCGGCTTCGTCGTCTTGCTGTGGAATGAACGCCAACTCGACACGACGCAGTTTTTGCGCGACTACGAAAATCTTTTAATCGAATTCGGCACGGATTATGAGACGGTGCGTCACGAGAATATCACGAAAGAAACTTTGCGAGATTTTTTTCAGACGGATTTTCGTGAAGCGATTTTCCGCAACGCGCAGACCGTTGATTTCGACGGCTTAAAGGGCAGAATGCTGTCGTCTTCTTACGTTCCTTCGGCAGACGATCCGCGTTTTGCGGAGATGATAAAAAATCTCGAATCGCTTTTTGCAGAACACTCGGAAAGCGGTAAAATAGACATCTTATACGACACCAAAGTTTTCTACGGAAAAATCTGATTTGCACCTTTTTCACTTATGAACGCAAAACCCGAAAAAAAGACGATCACCGTCGCTCATTCGCCCGACTCGGATGATGCCTTTATGTTCTACGGCTTGGCGACGAACAAGCTGGAGACCGGCGGTTTGAAATTTGAACACACTCTGAAGGATATTCAATCGCTCAACGAAGACGCGAAAAACGGCGTGTTCGACGTAACGGCGATTAGCTTTCACGCCTACGCCTACGTCTCGGACAAATACGCGCTGCTGCCGCACGGCGCGAGCATCGGCGATAAATACGGTCCGATTCTCGTCGCCAAGGAACACCACAAAGCCGACGATATTCCAAATTTGAAAATCGCCGTGCCGGGCGAATTGACCAGTGCCTTTTTAGCTCTGCGAATTTACAATCAGGAGTTTGAATACACGGTCGTCCCGTTCGATAAAATCATTGACGCGGTGCAGAAAGGCAAAGCCGACGCGGGGCTTTTGATTCACGAAGGACAGCTTTTTTACAAGCAGATGGGTTTGAACAAAGTTCTTGATTTGGGCGAGTGGTGGTTCAAGGAAACCGGTTTGCCGCTGCCGATGGGCGGCAACGCCATCCGGCGCGATTTGGGGGGCGATTTGATGCGGAAGGTTTCAGGGCATCTGCACAAAAGCATCAAGTATTCGCTCGACAACCGCGAAGACGCGCTCGCCTACGCGATGCAGTTCGCCCGCGATATGCCGCCGGAATTAGCCGACCGATTCGTGGCGATGTGGGTTAATGAATTGACGCTCGATTACACCGACCGCGGCAGAGAAGCCGTGCAGCTTCTTTTGAAGAAAGGCTACGAGAGAGGCATTATTCCAAATCAGGTCGAAGTTGATTTCGTCGAATAAAACGATTTATCAATAAATATTCGAGGCGGACGACCGACGATTTTTGCGAAAGCGATTTTTATTTGGTCGTCCGTTCGCTTTTACACACTTATCCGAACGCACATCGGTTATACTTTTCCGAACACGCTAAACGAGCCGCGTAAAACTTTGGATTCTAAAAAATTTCGAGCGCACCGCGCGAAGCGTCGGCGTATTTGTCAAAGAAAAGTCGGACGAGCGTTTAACCCGTAAATTTCGCTCGATTCGACAAACGAGCGGATGCTGAATCAGCCGCGCAATATCTGTCGGGAGCGCAGGCGGCGATTTATCGTCGGCAACACATCAACTAAGGGTTACGATTAAGGGAGAAAAAATGATTTCAAGATTCGACAAAATAGCGGTTGATTTACCGCGTCCGAAAAATCCGTCGGCGAACGACGCCGCCGCCGTCCAAGAACTGCTCGGCGGCAGATTCGGCGAAATGTCCACGCTGATGAACTACACTTTTCAGTCGTTCAACTTTCGCGGGCGCAATAAACTTCGTCCGTTTTACGATTTGATTGCGAGCATCGCCGCCGAAGAATACAGTCACATCGAAACGCTTTCCTATACGATTAATTTGCTGCTTACCGGCACGACGGTGCGCGGCAAAGACCCGTCCAAGACGCCGCTCGCCGACGCGACCGACGCGCGCAACACGTATCATTTTATCGCCAGCGGTCAGACGGCGCTGCCGGTTGATTCGATGGGCGCGCCGTGGCACGGACAGAACGTTTTTTCGAGCGGCAATCTCAAACTCGATCTTCTGCACAATTTCTTTTTGGAATGCGGAGCGCGCGCCAACAAAATGCGCGTTTACGAGATGACGAGCGACCCGTGCGCCCGCGCCGCCGTCGGTTATTTGCTTGTGCGCGGCGGCGTTCACATCGTCGCTTACGCCAAAGCTCTGGAAGTTTTAACCGGCGTTAATCTCAAACCGATGTTCCCGATTCCCGATTTAGATAACAGCAAATTCCCCGAAGCCAAAAAGCTCGAAGACGAAGGTCTGCACCGCATTATGTTTCGCTGGAGTCCGAAAGATTTCAGGGAAATCGGACAAATCTGGAAAGGCGAACACCCAATTGACGGTTCGGAATTGTTCGTCGCCGACGAAGATATGCCCGAAGGTTTCGACCCGCCGGATTTGGATGAAGAGCCGCAACTGAACGCGCCCGGAATCGAACCGGAATTTCTCGCCGAGGTCGCCAAACGTTTGTTCGGTTAAAACAAGGATTTTTTTCAGAGCTGAAAGGCGCAAACTAATCAAGGTTAGTTTGCGCCTTTCGCTTCGAGTAAACCTCATCATTTGAGTTTCAGAATTCGGCGTCTGAAAAGTATTATCGAAACTGATGACGAAACGAAATTCATATAAACTTTTAGTAAATTATTCGAGCGAAAAATTATGAAAGCAATCGCAGTAACGCCGAAACAAAAAGACAGCGCTCGCCTTGTCGAAATAGACAAACCGAATGTCGCGGACGTGAAAGACGGACGCGGCGTTTTGGTCGAAGTTTTGCGCGTCGGCGCGTGCGGCACGGACAGAGAAATCAACAACGCCGAATACGGCATCGCGCCGGAAGGCTTCGATTTTTTAGTTCTCGGACACGAAAATTTCGGGCGCGTTGCCGAAGTCGGCGAAAGCGTCAATGAACTAGCCGTCGGCGATTTCGTCGTCGCAACTGTGCGCCGTCCGGGACACAGTTTCTACGACCGCATCGGCGAGCAGGATTTTACGACCGACAGCGAATATTTCGAGCGCGGCATCTCGCGGCTGCACGGATATATGGCGGAGTTTTACGCCGAAAGCGCAGATTTTTTAATCAAGATTCCGCCCGCGATAAAAGACGTTGCTGTGCTTTTAGAGCCGCTTTCGATTATCGAAAAAGGTTTGAAGCAGGCATCGGATATTCAGGAACGCTTAAAAATCTGGCGACCGAAAACCGCCGCCGTTCTGGGAACGGGCAGCGTCGGATTGCTTACCGTGATGGCTCTGCGCCTGCGCGGTTATGAAGTTCACGGCTTCGGGCGCAACGAGCGCGAAGGTTATTTGAACGCCGAATTGTGCGAAGCGATTGGCGCGACTTACGATTCGACGGCGGAAATTTCCGTCCAGGATTCGACCAAAAAATACGGCGAATACGATTTGATTTTTGAATGCACGGGCTACTCGCCAATCGTCTTCGACGCGATGCAAAGTTTGAACGAAAACGGCGTTTTGATTTTATCGTCTGTCACGGGCGGCGACAAAACCGTCGAAGTGCCGTCGGATCGAATCAACCAGCAATTCGTTCTCGGCAACCGCGCGATGTTCGGCACGGTCAATGCCAACCGCGAACATTTCGAACTCGGCGTCAAAGATTTGGCTTTGTGCGAAGCGATGTATGCGGGCTGGCTCGCGCGAATGCTGACGCACCCGGTCGAAGGCTTGAAAAACTACGAAAAAGTTTTCGAGATTCTAAACAACGCGGGCGAATACAAAGCGATTAAAACGTATTTTGAAGTGAATAAGATTTAAGAAAAATTTACAGGAATGAAGTAGATAGACAAGGATAAAACAGACGAGTTAAATATCCCTGTTCATCTTTTTACCCCTGTAAATTTTCTTTCTGTTTTCTCTCTGTCTCTGTGGTAAATTTCTTATATGCCAGATTTTCCCGACATCGAAACCGACGGCGACGTGATGACCGAAAGCGACACGCGGCTCGAAAAACCGCCGCTTTACAAAGTCATTTTGCACAACGACGATTTTACGACGATGGAATTCGTCGTCTTCGTTTTAACGCACGTCTTTCTGCGCGATGCGGCGGAATCATTTGCGATTATGCTCAAAGTTCATCACGAAGGCATCGGCATTGCGGGCGTTTATTCGTTTGAAGTCGCTAATATGAAAGCCGAAAAAGCGATGAATCTCGCCCGCGCGCAAGAATATCCGCTACTTTGCACGGTTGAAGAAGAATAGTAAAACGAATTTTGAAATAATTTCATCAAAGCCTTTTTGAATTATGTTAACCAGAGAATTAGAAGAAACATTAAGCTACGCGGTTGACGAAGCCGTGAAATACAAACACGAATACGTGACGTTGGAGCATCTGCTGTTCGCGCTGCTGGAAGACACGGCGGCGCGCGACATTCTGTATAACTGCGGCGCGCAGATCGAAGAACTCGCCAAGGCTTTGGAAGATTATTTCGCCGACGTTTTAGAGAAAATGCCCGCGAAAGTAAAACAGATGCCGGAGCTGACTTCGACGTTTCAGGCGACGATTCAATACGCGATTTTGCAGGCGGAAGGCAGCGGGCAGAAGGCGGTCAACGGCGGAAACATTCTCGCCGCGATTTTTCAAGCCGAGCAGAGCTACGCCGTTTATTTGCTGAAACAACAGGGCGTATCGCGGCTCGATATTTTAAATTACATCGCGCACGGCATCTCGAAAATTGACGACGACTTTTCGCCGCAACCGGCGGGCGACGGCGACGAAGAGGAATTCGCCGAAGAACGCGCGGCGGGCGGCAAAAAGAAAAAACCGCTCGAAAGTTTCACCGTCGAACTCGTGGCGCGAGCCAAAGCAGGCGGCATTGACCCGATCATCGGACGCGGCGAGGAAATCGAACGCACCGTGCAGGTTTTGTGTCGGCGCAAGAAAAACAATCCGCTTTACGTCGGCGAACCGGGCGTCGGCAAAACCGCACTGGCGGAAGGCTTGGCACTGAAAATTAGTGAGGGCGAAGTTCCCGAAGTTTTAAAGGACGCGAAAGTTTTCGCGCTCGATATGGGCGCGGTTTTAGCAGGAACTCGTTATCGCGGCGATTTTGAACAGCGTTTCAAAGCCATTATCAACGACATCAAAAAAGAGAAGAACGCGATTCTTTTTATTGATGAGATTCACACGATTGTCGGCGCGGGCGCGGTTTCGGGCGGTTCGATGGACGCTTCAAACATTTTAAAACCCGCGCTCGCCGCCGGAGAATTGCGCTGCATCGGCTCGACGACTTACAGCGAATATAAAGCCGCGTTCGAGCGCGACCGAGCCTTAGCCAGGCGCTTTCAAAAAATCGAAATCGGCGAGCCGACCGTTGACGAAACTTACGAAATCTTAAAAGGATTGAAGAAATTTTATGAAGAACATCACGGCGTAAAATACTCGGACGATTCCTTAAAGATTGCTGCTGAACTCGCCGGAAAATACATCAACGACCGGCATCTGCCCGACAAAGCGATTGACGTAATTGATGAAGTCGGCGCGGCGACAAAATTATTGGCGGAAGACAAACGCCCGAAGATGATTGGCGTTTCGATGGTCGAAAGCACGATTGCGCGAATGGCGAAAATTCCGCCGAAGACGGTTGTTGCAGATGAAAAGGACAGATTGAAAACTCTACGCGAGGACTTGAAAAACGTCATTTTCGGACAAGATGACGCGATAAATCGAGTAGTTGACGCGATTCAAATTTCCCGCGCCGGTCTCGGACACGAAACAAAGCCCGTCGGCTCGTTTCTGTTTTCGGGTCCGACCGGCGTCGGCAAAACCGAACTCTCGAAACAACTGGCGGAACAGCTCGGCGTCGAATTTATGCGTTACGATATGAGCGAATACGCCGAGCCGCACACGGTCTCGCGTCTGATCGGCGCGCCGCCCGGCTACGTCGGCTTCGACCAGGGCGGACTGCTGACCGAGGCGATTATGCGAACGCCGCACGCCGTTCTAGTTTTGGACGAAATCGAAAAAGCGCATCCGAATCTTTTCAATTTATTATTGCAAGTGATGGATTCGGCGACCTTGACCGACAACAACGGCAAAAAGGCGGATTTCCGCAACGTGATTTTGATTATGACGACTAACGCAGGCGCGCGCGAATTGTCTTCGGGCGGCGTCGGCTTTCGCAATCAGACGGAAACGAAGGGTCAGGCGAAAGGCGCAATCGAACGCACGTTCTCGCCGGAATTTCGCAACCGGCTCGATGCCTGGGTGCCGTTTAAGGCTTTAGATTTTGAAAATATCAAATCAATTGTTGATAAATTTATCAAAGAATTAAACGGACAGTTAGCCGAAAAGCGCGTCCTTGTAAAACTCGACGAAACAGCGAAAGAATGGCTGGCTAAAAATGGTTTCGACGGCAAATACGGCGCGCGTCCGATGTCGCGGCTGATTCACGATAAAATCAAGCAGCCGCTCGCACATGAAATTCTTTTCGGCAAATTAACCGACGGCGGCAGCGTTGCGGTTGAAGAGCAAGAAGGCGAATTGGTTTTGGATTTTTAGCCGCCGGCAATCGCTATCCGTTTTCAGTTACATAAAAATTCGCTCGCCGTGACGACAACCGGCAAGCGAATTTTTTCTGCCCAAAGTTGAAAATCCGTCGAAGAAAATTATTTCGATTCGACAATGACTTTTCGCGGAACGATTTTAGCTTCTTTGTATAATTTATCCGCCATCGTCTTGTCGAGACCGAGCAAAATTTCATACTGCTTGTAGGCTTTGTCTGTCTCGCCTGATTTGTAAAAACAGTAGCCGAGTTGATAGCGCGTGTCCGCGTCGCCCGGATTGATTTCAGCCGCCCGCCGCAACGCCGCAATCGCCGCCGCGTAATGTTTCAGCCCGCTGTGCGCCAAACCGAGATTGTAGAAACCTTCAAACGAAGAATCGTAGCGGTCGGTTACTTCGGTGAGAATTTGTCGGGCGTCTTTGAATCGTTCCATACGCAAATAATTGATGCCGATGAAAATTTTAGTTTCGCTGTTTTCGCTTTCAATCTTCAAAGAACGGTTTAAATATTTGAGCGATTCATTGTATGTTTGCTGCTCGTATAAAGCGTAACCGAGTTGATTCAGAAAGCGTGTATCGTTCGGCTGTAAGCGAATTGCCAGCCGCATTTTCCGCTCGTCTCTCTTATAATCAGGGGTTTCATATGTAAACTGCGAAGTTTGCGCCAACAGATTTTCCGCGTATTCGGTGCGCGTCGCGTCGGGCATGATAGCGATTTCCAGGTCGGCGTAGTCTTCTTTCGGAAGGTTATATTCAACTTTCGGATAAGCGGCACCCGATTTCGGCAGCGGAGGTGCAGCGGCAGTCGTGCCATAACCGCTACGGTTGTGCAACGAAACCGTTCGCGAGTGGTTTATCTGTAGGACGATAAATCCGAAATACGGCGTTAGAAACGTAATCAAAATCAAGCCGACGATTGCCGGAGAATTTGTGCCGAGATGCTTGGCGTCGCTTTTCGTCTGCGCGAGACGGCTGGCGAGTTCCGCCGCCTGTTTTGAAAGTTCCGCGCCGCGGCGGCGCAGATAGACCGCGCCGGAACGCAGGGAAATAAGCGAATTTTCGATTTCCCGTTCGATGCGCCGCCGCTCGCCCGCCGCTTCGACGGCGAGCTTCATTTGTTCTTCTCTCAAATTATCTTCGTCGGGTTCGGCATTGAAATTCGTTTCGATTTCCCTGCGCCAGTCGAGCAGTTTGGCAATCGTCCGTGCGCCGATTTCCGGCAGGTAACGCAGCCGACCGCTGTCCATATCCGCCGCCGTTTCAAAATTGTTATCGAGCAAAATGCGAATTTGTTTTTCCCTGATGCCGGAAATTTCCGCGTCGGCGAGCCGCGCCGAACGCAGATGCGCGTGCTGCCGGCGACGCGCGTCGGCTTCGCGCAAATGTTTCGCCCGCCGCACGCTGGTTTGTTGAAATTTTTGATATTCGGCGATTTTCTTTTTGACGCTTGATAAATCGTCGTCGAGTTTCGGCAGAGGGTTGCGCGCCCATTCGTTCTCTAACGCCGCCCATTTCTGCTGCGCGTCCGAGAGATTCTCTTCGAGTTCTTCGCGCAGATATTTGACCGAGTTGTTTGTGTAAAACAGCCAGACAATCAGCGCACACATTCCGAAAAAGGCGGCGACGCCGACGCCTAAAACCGCCATCAAAAAAATCAATCCGAAAAACTGGACAATCAAACTGATAGTCGTCTTTTTTCGATTTTCTCTTTTCGCCTCGACGACTTCAGCCGTCGGCGGCAGCGGCGCGGCGACCGGCGGCGGTTTAGCGGGCAGCGCGTTCGAGATGCCGAGATTGGCGATTAAATTTTCGACCGTAAAGATATTAAACGGTTTTTCACCGCCCGGATGCGCGCCGGCGGTGACGAACGGAAATAGCATCAAGCCGGTCTGCGCTTCGATTTCGCACCACGGACACGCCGCCAAACGGTTGAAATAAAGATGTCCCGGATGCAAAGCGCACTGCTCCAAACTGTTCGCCAAATCTTCGAGCGCTTCGATCCACTCGCGCGGTTCGGGTCGGGCTTCAGTTATAAACGCGCGTTCAAACATCAGCGCGACGCGCGGGCTAACGGCATCGAGCGGCAAAGTTCCGGGCGGTTGCCGGACGTTTTTGAGGGCGGCGTTGTCTCCGTAAGCGAAACGATACTCGCGGATGCAGTCTTCGATTGATTTGTCTTCGCCGCCGAGATAATTTCCCGCAAACGGATGTCTGCCCAAAAAAAGCAGTTGAAAAATTATCACGGCGAGACCGAAATTGTCGT
Organism: uncultured Pyrinomonadaceae bacterium; assembly: GCA_902805935.1. Classification (GTDB taxonomy): domain Bacteria; phylum Acidobacteriota; class Blastocatellia; order Pyrinomonadales; family Pyrinomonadaceae. The sequence continues at coordinate 27,135 of CADCUR010000024.1, read as the reverse complement.
GATTGGCGAGGCGCTCGACATCGCGCAGATTCGCGCCCTGCAATTCGGGCGCGAGATGCGTCGCCACGCCGACTTCGCACGGGTAACGCATTTTATCGGTGCGGATGCTGTAGCTGTCGCAGTCAATCAATTTCACCGTGCCGTCCGCCAGAACGACGCAGTTGCCGTGATTGACGTCGCCCATTACGTGGTCGCCGCAGTGCAGATTGTAAAAAGCGCGCGCGACGTTCGCCGCCGTGTGGACGAGAAAATGCCAGGTCGCTTCGGGAAAATAAACGCGGCGGCTTTTCAGCGAATAAAGCTCGTGAATCTCTTTGGCTTTGACGCTCGGCATCAAAAAGCCGACCACTGTTCCGCCGGGCGCGTCGGTCAAAACGTCAACGACCCAAGCCGCGACTTTTAATAATCGGTCGTTTTTATGCGCCGCCATCCAGCGCAGCTTCTCGGCTTTCTCTTCGGAAATTGGCTCGTGATAAATTTTGGCGACCGTTTTGAAATCTTCGCCGCAGAAAAAAACCGCGCCTTCGCCGCCGCTTCCGATGCGTTCGTTCAAAACGTGAGCGTTGTTTTGGCTGTCGTAATACGTGGGCATAAATTTAAGTTTTAAAGGTTTTAAGTGTCCAGTTTGAAGTTTCAAGTTTTTGCTCTACAACTTGAAACCTAAAACTTATGCGTGCCGCGAAGCTAAAATTATCGTTTTGTCGTCATCGGTTTTCTCGTTCAATTTAGGTGACGCAAGAAATTTTTCCAGTTTTTCATTCAAATTGTTTGCTGCGGTTCCGCTTCTGAGCGGCGCTATCATCGGCATCAAAAACGGCTCGTGCGGCTGATTCGTTTGATAATTAACGGCGACGGCGAAAATGCCGTCGGAAAATAAAATCAAATCTTCAATCGCCGATTCAATGAATCGAAACCGCAGGCTGTCTGCTGCCGCGTCGTCCGTCAAAAATTCGGTCATATTCACGTATTCCGATTCGTTCGGTTCGACGGCGAATCGGTAGCTTTCGGATTTTCCGTCGGCGGAGTAAACCGCGCCGCCGTCGCCGACTTGATAAAACGCTGCACCGGTTTTGCCGATAACAGCCGCGACAAGCGTCGAGGCGTAATCGCGCATTTCCTTTTTATTCTCTCGCGCAATCTCGGCGATCCGCGCTTGAAAAAATTCAATCCATCGTTTGCCGAAATCTTCGTTCAAAGAACTTACCGAAGCGTTGCTCGATTTCAAAAAATCTTCAACCTGATTGGCAAAAAACTCGCAGGCGATTTCTGCGCCCGTCTGTCCGTCTGTCGTGCTGCCCGCGCCGTCGGCAATTGCTGCGATTAAAACTTCGCCGTCCGCCTTTGTTTCAATCGCGCGGCACGCGAGTCTATCCTGACATTCGGTTTGCTGATTGAGATGCGCCAACCCGATGACGGATGCCCGAGCGTAACGCCATTTTCCCGAAAAGTTCATTAAACGTCCGCCCAACCGTATGGTTTGTAATCGGGAATCGAAACTTTATCGCCCGGATTCGACCGCGAAACGTTTTTCAGGGACGCCGACAGCCACAGGAAAAATTCCTTAAAGCGCACGCCTTCGAGACGCATCGGCTCGCGCACGGCGATTTGTTTTAAAACCGTAAAATCCGCGTCTTTAACGCCGAGCGCGAAAAACGAAAACGATTTGTTTTCCTCGCCCGCGCGGATAATCGGCGGCAAATGCTGCCATCGGTCGGTTGGCGCGCCGTCGGTCAGCAGAAAAATCCACGGGCGAAAAAGCTTGATGCCGTTCGAGCGCAAAATCTCTTTGCGCTGTTTGAGCAAAGTTAATCCGCGCCCGACTGCTGCGCCGAGCGGCGTGTCTCCGGCGGCTTCGAGCCGGACGGGTCGCAGATTGTCGGCGGTCGTGAAATCCTGCATTACGCTGACCGGACCGAAAGTGATGACGGCAATCTCGACGCGCTTCATACTCAAGCTGTCGTTGTAGAGTTCTTCCCGAAACGCCTGCAGCCCGCGATTGAGTTCGTCAATCGAGTTGCCTTGCATCGAGCCGGAAGTGTCGAGCAGAAGGACGCATGGACAGCGCGGCTCGGGATTTTCAGCGAACTCGGCGGCGGCAAACGGCTGCTGCTCGTCGTAATTATAGGTGTGGTCGCTCATAATTTTTCGATTCCTAATAATAAATCGTTTACCGATTAAAAGGCAATAATTTCTGAACGGCGATCAACCGGTAGATGACAGCGATTGACCGCTGGTTGTTTTCCGCTATCCATTACCAACTTGCGAGTGTTTTCACTCTTCAGAACGATTAAAGTAAACATTTAATTTTCAAAAATTTCATATTGTCATTTACACTTCTTCTCCTCGTCGTGATATATTGACAAACATTATGAGAATCCTTGTCCGCTAAAACTTCGCGTCTTTTCTATATTCGCTCGCTTTCTGCGGCAAACCCCGACGCACGGAGCGAATCCGCTTTTTTCATTTTTCGGTAATCAATAAAAAATATTTTTGTATGTCTATTAATACGGAAAATCTGTCTGTGCGGACGGAGAAAAATTCTTTTTGGTCAATTTTGCGCGAAGCCGTTGCCGGTTCCGAGCGCGATTTTACGCAGGGTTCAATCGGACTGGCGATTTTTTTGTTGAGCGTTCCGATGATTCTGGAAATGCTGATGGAGAGCGTTTTCGCCATCGTGGACATTTTCTTTGTCGCAAGGCTCGGCGCGGACGCGGTTGCCGTTGTCGGTCTCACTGAATCAATGCTGGCAATTGTTTACGCGGTCGCCATCGGTTTGAGTATCGGCGCGACGGCGACCGTCGCGCGACGGACTGGGGAAAAAGATGCGGATGGCGCGGCGCGAACGGCGGCGCACGCGATTTATCTCGGCGTGAGCGTTTCGGTTGTGATGAGCGTCGTCGGTATCATTTTCGCGCCCACGTTTTTATCTCTGCTCGGCGCCGAACCGCAAGTTGTCGAACAAGGCACAACGTTTACGCGCATTATGCTCGGCGGCAATGCGGTCATCGTTTTTCTGTTTTTGCTGAACGCGATTTTTCGCGGCGCGGGCGACGCGGCAATTGCGATGCGCGTTTTGTTTTTGGCAAATCTTTTGAATATTTTTCTCGCGCCGTGTTTTATTTACGGTCCTGATATTTTCGCGTTTTTCAATATCAATGCGCCGCAGTGGTTGCTCGACGTTTGGGTTTTTCCGAAACTCGGCGTGACCGGTGCGGCGGTCGGCACGACCATCGGGCGCGGCGTCGGAGTCGTATTCGCCGCGTGGTATTTGATTCGCAAAAGCGGACGCATCACGATTCGTAAAGAACACTGGAAGTTTGACTCGGAAATTTTTTCGGGTCTCGTTAAAATCGCCGCGCCCGCCGTTTTGCAGTTCACGATTGCGACGGCGAGCTGGAGCGCGCTCGTGCGCGTCGTCGCCGGTTTCGGAAGCGAGGCGATTGCCGGTTACGTCATCGGCTTGCGCGTGATTATGTTCGCGCTGCTGCCGGCGGTCGGTTTGAGCAACGCGGCGGCGACGCTCGTCGGGCAAAACCTCGGCGCGGGCAAGCCCGAACGCGCGGAAAAGAGCGTCTGGAAAGCGGCGTTTATCAACGCGGCGGTTCTCGGCGCAGTCGGTTTGCTGTTTTTATTTTTCTCAAAGGCAATCGTCGGATTTTTCACTATCGAGCCGGACGTTCTGGCTTACGGCACGAGTTGTCTGCACATTGTCGCTTACGGTTTTGTGTTTTACGCTTTCGGGATGGTTTTGGAATCGTCGTTCAACGGCGCGGGCGACACCTGGACGCCGACCTATTTGAATCTGTTCATTTTCTGGCTGTTTGAAATTCCGCTCGCCTACGTTTTGTCGTATCATTTCAAACTCGGACCCGACGGAGTTTTCTGGGCGATAACCGTGGCGTTTTCGGTGCTGGCGATTGTCTCGGCGATTCTTTTCAAACGCGGGAAATGGAAAGAGAAAAAAGTTTAAAGGTGAAAAAGTGGAAAAGTGAATAAGCAGGACGATTAGCGGCAAGCAAACTTTTTCACCTTTTCACTTTTCCACTTTTTCACTTTTGATAACTTCAAACTCGAAACGCAATTCTTTGCCGCGAAAAATGTAGCTCAAATAATGCTCCCAAAATTTGCGCGTGAAGCGAAACTTCGGCGACTTACAATCGAGGTTAACGAGAAATTCGATGCCCGCGGCTTTCCATAAATTCGCCAGTGAAACATACGTGCGAACCGGCTTTAAACGCACGTCCGTATAAAAATCGAAAACCTGCCGGTCGGCGATGAACGTATTGAACGAATAAGAATTGAAATGATTGCGGTGCGTCGGGTCGTTCGCCCAATCGGGATTCGTGTAATGCGGCGTCAGCAGTTTTATGCGTCCGCCCGGTTTTGTGATGCGGTAAAGTTCCGTAACGAAAGCCATTACGTCGGGAATATGTTCGACGACGTGGTTGGACACTATTAAATCGAATTCGTCGTCGGCGAACGGATACGGCACGACTCCCAAATCGTGAATCACGTCAGCCGCCGTGCGCGGATTATTGTCTAGTCCAATCGCGCCTTTGTGTTTGTTCGCGCCGCAGCCGACATCGAGAATTTTCATAAATCATTTTTATCATAAGCGACGCTAAAAACTCATCCATCAAAGAACACCGAAACTTCGCAAAGTTTTGTTTCGACATTCTCTGATTTCATGTAGTCCCGGCGTCTGTTAGCAGATAAAAAAGATTTTCAAGCGATGCGTTTCGGCTCGGTTTCGTCTTCTTCAATCGGCGCTCTATCCTGTGTGGTCGGCGGCTCTTCAATCGGTGCGTTGCGATTTCCGTCCGGCGGCACGGGAATGTCTTCGTCCGGTCTTTCGATGTCCTGATTGCGCGGATGGCTGCCGAAATCATCGCCCGCGTCAGGCGAATTGACATCAGGATTTGGAATGTTTTGAACGTCTTGCATAATCGAATTTCTCCTTCGGGTAAATTTGTGTTTTCGATTATAACAAATGTCGGAGAATTACAATTACAAATCGGAAGTTATCAAGTCTGATTGTTCGCAATGTAAGCAGTCGAATGCTTCTGCGGAAGCGACACATTGAAAACGCCTTCGGGCGTTTGCACGTTTAATTTATTGTCAAAACGCCGCGCCGTCGCCGATTCCAACTCGCGCGGGTGATTGATAATTTCTCTGTCGTCCAAAGCGAAATGAGTGCCGCCGATTAAAACGAATTCTTCGGGCAAAATTTCTTCGGCGCCGACGCGCGCCCACAAAAAAGAAAAGTTCGTGTCGAAGATTTCCGTGCGGACGATTTGCCCGCCGTCGGTGAAAACCAGCAAATCCTGAAAGCCTCTGAAATTGACGATAAAGGCGCGTCCGCCGATGATTTCGGTTTCGCGAACTTGCGGCGCGTCCGCGTTCGCTTTTGTCGGCAGCAGAAATGTGAAAAATTCCTGTGCGCCCGTGCCGCTTGCGGCGAACTGCAGAAGCGGCGCGTCAAAGGTTCCGCCGTCGCAACCGGAAATCGAACTCGTCTTGCGCTGCCATTCGCCGTTGTCGCCAAAGGTGAACAGCCGAATGCCGCTTTTCGCGTCGGGCGTTTTGATGAAGCAGCCGTTTCCGTTTTCCGCCGATTCGATTTGCGGGTCGGCTGCGCCTCTGAAATGAAAATTTAATTTGTAATCGTGTTCGCCGGACGCTTTTACAAAATCCCGAAAAATCCAGTAATCGTTTTTCAAAAACAAAACGCTGCGCGTGTGCGTCGGCGGCGACTGCCCGCAAGCGTTGCGCGAGCCTTCAAAAAAATCGAAACGCGGCTCGGAAATCCATCGGCTCAATTCGGTGCGGACTTTTGTTTTGCGGCTAACTTCACCCGTCGTTGTGGGCGGCGATTCGTCGTCAACCGGCGGCGCGCAGCGCTCTTCGATTGAACGAAAACAATCGCTCACTTCGCCCGATTTGTGTCGAGCGTAAATTTCCAAATTAACCAAAGACGTTGGCTCGCCGCCGACGGCGAGATCAACGGCGAGCGCGCCGGACGCGCCGCCGGCGATTAGTAAAAAATTATTCGTCTTCGTCCAGCCGTCGCGCATAATGTAATAATTGCTCGCTTCGAACGCGGCAGAGCTTTCGTCGGGAATCAGCGCCGCCAAATTTTCAAAACTCAGTTCGCCCGCGCCGCCCAAAAGCCAGAGCGTTTCTTCGGCGAATTCTCCGGCGACGAATTTGTAATCGCCGCGCTCGAACAAAACCGCGTTCGTCGAAAGCGCGGCGCGGAAGTCGTCGCGCTTTCCGCTGCCGAGCGGCAGATATCTTCCGCCATCAGCGTCGCCGATAATCGGCGCCGTCCCGTCGGGACGAGCCGCAAACATCAGAAAATCAACGAGTGATTGCAGTTTCGCGCCAAGTTTTATTTGCGAGTCTTTATCGGTTTCTTCGCCGCTCAAAGTTTGCAAGATGAAAAAATGCGTGTAAAAATCCGCCGCGTCTCGCTGACGGCAAATTGATTGTTCAAAATGCTCGGCGTCCCGCGGAATTTGGCGGTCGAGTTCTTCAAAAAGAATTTTCGCGCCCGTTTCGCGCCAGGCGCGCGCCGCTTTGAAAAATTGAAATTGCGTTCCGAGGTAATAAAGCCCGAGCGCTTCGGCGGTCAATCGAACGGTCGGGCGGTCGGCGGTCGAGAGATTTTTCGTCAGATATTCGCCGTGCCGACAAACAAATTTTAGCGCCTGTTGAAAAAGTCGGGGCGTAAAATGTTTTGCGTCCTTAAAAAAGTGAAACGCCCAAATCCAGGACATCGCCTGAAAAGCGACTTCCAGACCGCTCGCCTGATTGATGTCGTCATCCGGCGGATATTCCCGCATCCAATCGGCGAGACGACTCGTGAAACACTGAGCATAGCGTTCGTCGCCGGTCAGCCAGAACGCCGCGCCGAGCGTGAAAAAATACTGTTGACAATTAAATTCGTGATCGAATTTCCCCTCGGCGAAATTCAAATTTTCGTCGCCGAATGAATTGAATTCGCCCATAACAATTTTTTCGGCTCGTTCGATGAATGCCTTCGCGCTGGCGGCAAATTGATTTTTGAAGATCCGCGTAACTTCTTCCTTCTGCCGGAGACCTGGGAAAAAGTTAAACTGCGCGTCTTCGCGGAATTTCTCTAATAAGTTATCCGCCGTGATTTCTTCATTTCCGAACGCCGCCGCGTCAACCATTTGAACGAGTTCCGCGTCCGGCTGATTGACAGTCTTTTCAGTTGCCTGCACTAACATATCATTGATTTTACACGCGCTGGCGGCGTTTCCGTTTCGCCTGCCACCGCCCGCCGAAACGATAAATTCTAAATTCGCGCGGGTGTCTTTTTCTCGCCCGCCGTTCGCCGCCAAAACTAGAATAAACGCTTCTCGCGCCGACGCAAAATGCAGTGCGCAATCGCCGCTTTTAAATACCTCTGTGAAAATGTGAAAAATCCTTTCGTCTGCTCTCCGCGATGCGAATTGCCCGGTCGGAAAAATACGTCAAGGTTGAGTTTGATGCGAGTCTGTTCCGAGTGATTTGTCTTTTGTCAGCAGATAAAAAATTCCGTCAGAATTGATTTTGAAAAAAACAAAATCAATTCTGACGGAATTTCTCTTTCCGTTCCTCTGTTCTGGTAGGTTAAATTTTTTGTTGAGTTGTTGAGAGTTCGAGTGCTATTTAATTGTGAGAGTTTGCGCTGCCTTTTTTAGACGGATACTTTCTCTGCTTTTTCAACCGCGATAATCTCGCGGACGGCGCGACGCAGGGCTTTTTCAAATTGTCTGGCTTCGTTGACGCCGTTAAAAGAAAGCTGCTGCAAGTTTGCTTCGATGCGCTTGCGGTAGTCGGAAACGAGCGAATCGGACACGCCGAGCATTTCGGCGACTTCGAGCTGCGTGCCGGAGTCGCTTATCAGATAGCAATACCACAGAACATTGATCATCCGGTTGTATTGTTTGGTTTTTCCACGCACCGATTTGTTTAAGTTGTTCAAAAAATCATCCACAAAACTCGCCGCCGTCAATTCGCCTTCGCGCCGCAGAACGTTTTCTTCAGGATTCTCGCGCGTGTCGGCGAAATCGAATTCCATTTTATCTTCTTCGCCGTTGTCGCTTCCGCCGCCGCCGACCGGAACCAGATAAATGTCCATAATCGGCAGGCGCGACATCACGAACGAACGAAGCGAACGCACGTCAACGGGCGAATCAATCGCTTTGAAAACGCGAACAATCAGCTTTTCGAGTTCGACATTACTAATGACGATTTGCGCGTCGCCCGTGCAGCCGACCATTCTCGTATCGCGGCTCTGGAAAGAAACGATTTTCACGCGCTCTTCCATTTCCTGCACGTTCCGGCGCGTCTTTTCGTTTTTCCATTCCGCCAAACCGTAAAGTCTGTCGGCGAGGCGGCGGTGAACGTCCGGGCTATTGATATTGTCGAAACGCTTGAAAGTTTTCCCGGTTTGAATAAGGGTCGAAACGCGGCGGGCGAGACGGTAAGATTCGGGATAGCGTTTGCGCAGCTCGGCGGTCAGCATATTCGTCAGCTCGATTTGGCTGATTTCCGCTTCGACTTCCGCGTCGGTCATTCCCGTGTCAATATAGTGCGCGAAACGTTCCTTGCCGAGCAGCGCGACGAAAAGTTCCTGCGTTAAATCCGTGTAGGCGTTGTGTCTTCCCTCTTCAACGAGAAAGCCCGCGCGTTTTGAAGCCCGCACGAGCGGATGCGATGAAACTATCCGGTGAAGTTCCGTCCAAATCTGATTGACATCAGATTTTTTGAGGCTTTCGTTCCATTTGCCGACTTTTATCTGCCGGGTCTGGACAGATTTCGGCAGAAGTTGCTGCTCTTTGGTTGCGCTCATATTAAACCTTTCGATTGTCCTTTTTTTGATTTTGCAGTTTGATTTTTTAAGAAAGTTTCACCTGCTCCGCTGTTCAGATGCAGCAATCTCATTCCCGATTGAGATTTTTTCTGCTTCCGGCGAACCGTCTCACCCTGAAACTTGTAATTTAGTGATTGGTTAGAAAAAGTAAATTAACTCCGAGCTTTGAACAGTTAATTTGGCAGATTGTCGGTCAGGCGGTTGCTCTCTTCCCGACGACAATTCAATGGTAGCAATTATTTTGGAATTGAGCAACTTTTTTTTGTATGTTTTTTAATTGTTTAACTACCTGCGTAAGTGCAACTATTTCTACGCTTAGAAACACTTTCTTTCGGCTCGCCTAAGAAATCGGAATGGTTTTTCGCTTTTTAATACCCCGAGTTTTGGAAGCAGGCGGGTATTGCGGATTTACTTTTCTTGTAACAATCGTCCTTCTTTAACCATTTGATTCTATGACGCGAGAAAGCAAAGTTTTTTTCGGTCAAATTTTGTAATATGGTTTCATTAAAAATGGTAACTTTTTGTAAAAGCACTAATTGTCCTTCGTCGCAGGAACTGCTGGCGTTTCAAAACGGCGAGGTTTCGTCCAGAGAGCGCGGAGGAATCGAAAAGCATCTCGCCGCCTGTGAATTCTGCGACTCGGAAGTCGAATTTTATGCGCACTATCCGCAATCGGAAGAAACGGTTGCCAAAGTCGAAATTCCGCTTCCCCTTTACGAACTCGCCGAAGCTCTTTTAGGCAATAAGCACAAAGATTTTTTCACGCTCAATAAATTGCTCAGCGATGATAAAGCGTTAAAAGGAAAAACGTGGAAAAGCAGAAAGGTGAAAAAGTTGGCTTAACGCGCATTCAATCAACTTTTTCACCTTTCTGCTTTTCTTTTTTCTTGCTTTCAACTGCCGCAAATCTCGTCAATCGCTTCATCATACTTTTCGTCAATCACGCCGCGCTTTATCTTCAGCGTCGGAGTCATCTCGCCCTTATCAATCGAGAATTCGCGCGGCAGCAGATAAACTCGTTTGACTCTTTCGTAATCGTTCAATTCTCTGGTGAATTCGACGGCGTCGCGCTGCACGCGTTTGACGACGTGCGGGTTTTCGCAAAGTTCCTCGCGCGAATCTTCGGCGGAAATTCCCTCTTCCCTTAAAGTTTGTTTGAGCGTTTCCCAATCGGGAACGATAAGGGCACCGACTTGTTTTCTGCCCGAACCGACGGCGACCGCTTGCGAGACGAGCGGCGATTGTTTCAGAAGGCTTTCGACCTGCTGCGGCGCGACGTATTTGCCGTTCGACAATTTAAACAAATCCTTTTTGCGGTCGGTGATAAAAAAATGTCCGTCTTCGTCAATGTAGCCGACATCGCCCGTGTGATAAAAACCGTCTTCGTCTATGACTTTGGCGGTTTCTTCCGGGTTATTGAAATAGCCGCGCATCACATTTTTTCCGCGAATCAAAATCTCGCCGTCCGATTCGGCAACTTTCATTTCGATACCTTCAAACGGCGTTCCGATTGAGCCGACTTTGCTGTCGTCCGGGCGATTGACGCAGGTGACGCAGGCTTCGGTCATTCCGTAGCCTTGCAAAACCGGAATGCCCGCCGCCCAAAAAGCGTTTGATAATTTTCTGGACAGCGGCGCGCCGCCCGAGACGAAAAACCTGATGCTGCCGCCGACGCCCGCGCGCCATTTTGAGAATACGAGCCGACTGGCAATCGAATGTTTGACTCTCAACAGTGGCGATACGAATTCCCCCCGGTCTTTTGTGTTCCAATACTCTTGTCCGACGACGAGCGCCCAATCGAACAACGACGTTTTCCAGCCGCCCGCCGATTTTCCTTTCTTAACGATTTTATGATAAACCTGCTCGAACAGACGCGGCACGGCGGTCATAATCGTTGGACGAACTTCGCTCAGAAAAGTCGCAATCTGGTCGAACGACGGGCAGAAATGAATCGCCACGCCATTGGCGCACAACACGTAAAAAACTGTGCGCTCGAAAATATGAGAGAGCGGCAGAACGGCTAACGAACGGTCTGTTGTTTTAATCGGCAAACCCTTCGAGACAGCCGTGATGTTCGACGTAAAATTTTCGTGCGTCAGCATCACGCCCTTCGGCTCGCCCGTCGTCCCGGAAGTGTAAATAATCGTCGCCAAATCGTCGGTTTGAATTTGTTTTAAGTTCGTTTCAAAAATTTGCGAGTCAATTTTCTCTAATTCTCTGCCGCGATTTTCTAAAGTTTGATAATCAAGCGCCCGACTGTCGTTTTCGGGAACGGCGTCGGCGTCGAAGAAAATCAATTTTTCGAGTCGCTCGACCGATTGAATCGCGTCTTCGGCGTGGCGCAGAATCTTTTTGCTTGACACGAACAGCATCTTCGCGCCCGAATCTTCCAAGATATAGCGAATCTGTTCGACGGCTTGCGTCGTATAAATCGGCACGTTGACGGCGCGTAAGGACAAAATCGCCAAATCGGTCAGCGACCATTCGGGACGATTTTCGGAAATGATGGCGATGCGGTCACCCGCTTTGACGCCCAAATCGGCGAGACCGAGCGCGATGTATTTGATTCGCTCGATTACCGCCTCACCCGAAAGATTTTCCCAAACGTCGTTTATTTTATGACTGAGCGCGTCAGGTTTGGCGTGGCGACGAAACGATTCGAGGCAAAAATGCGGAATCGTCTGCGGCAAATTTTCAAAACCGATTAAGTTTTCTGCAATCATTTCCAGTTTCGCTGCTTATCTATAGTTGAACCGTTAAAACGAATTTTTTATTTTAGCATTTTCGCTCAATTATGTCTTTGATAACGCGATTTTGACGAGTGTTCTAATTTGAGCTGCCGGAAAATAATTGTTTATTGAGGATTACCAAAAGCTGATTTGTAGTTGTCTGATAAGGAGGCATTTTTGAGACGCTTTACCTTTCAGACGGTATATTGGGAATTCCTGGCGAGTCACTTTATAGCACGTTTTAATTTAGTATTCAGGCAATTCGGCAAGCATAATGGCGCTGGCGTTTTGGTCTGACTGTGTATAAAGAATTGTTTTGGCATCCGAGGAAACGCTCAAACCCGGATAAGTCCAAATCGGCGTTTTTTCCGTATGCGCGATTGTTTTTAATTGATGGCTGGCAAAATCGTAAAATTTAATTTGATAAGAAGAATTCCTCATCGGGGCGAGAAAATAAATGCCCGTCGGCGTTACCGTCCAATAACGCCAATACCCGGCTTCCGGCAAATCAGCCGCAGGTTGTTCTTCGCCGTTGTCAATCGAAACTTGCCAGAGTCCGGCAGCGCCGCGCGCTTTTGTATAAAAAACCGTTTTGCCGTCCGGCGCGACAAACGATTCAAAACCGCCTTGTTTGGTAACCTGAACGGCGTCGCCGCCGCTGGCGGGAATTTTCCATAAATTAAAATCGCCGCCGCGATTTGATGCGAAATAAATCCATCGTCCGTCGGAACTCCATGCGGGCAAAACTTCCTGTGTCGAATCGGAGGTCAGACGCCGCGCCGCGCCGCCGTTGGCGGAGACGACAAAAATGTCGCCGTTGCCGTTGATTTGCGCGTCGTAAGCAACGAATCGTCCGTCGGGCGAAAAGCGCGGACTGCCCGCCGAATTCGGCGCATCGGTCGGTGACTGGTCGCGTTTTTCGTTTGAATCGAGCAAATTTGTTAATTGTCGCTGATTTTTGCCGCTGGCATCGGCAATCCAAATCTCCCCGTTCCCCGTGCGGTTCGAGACGAAAGCGATTTGTCTGGCGTCAGGCGACAAATTAGGGCTGTCGTCGTCGCCGCTCGATTCGATAAGCCGGCGCATTACGGACGTTTCTCTCTCGATTTGCAAAATATTTGTCTTAAATGAGCCTTCGACAAAAGCGAGCATCTTCCCGTCGGCGGAAACGATTGGATTCGTGACGTTTTTGCCGTTTGTCACAATTAACTCGGACGCGCCGCCGCGAATCGAAATCTGATGCAAATTCGACGTTATCGCCGTCGTTTTCGAAGCGTAAACAATTTTTGTGCCGTCGGCATTCCAAGTTAAGCCGATTATTCCGGTCTTATCGAAAGTCAATTGTGTTTCCGATGCATTGTCATTTTTGCTAACGGAAACAACAAATAATTCGTCGGACGCACCACCGAAATTGCGCACGAAAGCCAGAGTTTTGCCGTCGGGCGAGAAACGCGCGGCAATGTCCGAGGCAGAATCGGGCGGCGATGTTTTGCGTTGTTTCGCGCCTGTTTGCACGTCAATCAGAAAAATGCCTTCGCGCTGGTCTTCCGAGTCGGCGTCGGTCACGGCGAGCGTTTGTCCATCTGGCGAAAACGACAGACGCGAGTAAGTTCGACTTAAATCGCAGATTTTGCGTTCCGCGCCGCCGAGCGTCGGGACCAGAAAAACTTCGCTCTTATTGGAAAACGTGCGGACAAAAGCGACCTGCAAACCATCGGGCGAGAAAACCGGATGAACTTCGTCTTCTTTTGTATCAGTCAGCCGCACGGGTTCGCCCGCGCCGATTTGCTTGACGTAAACGTCGTAATTTTCGCCCACGCCGCCGTTCCAGACGTAAGTCAACAACTTTCCGTCCGGGGAAAAAGCCGGAAAGTTTTCGCGTCCCGGCAAACCGGAAAACGGCGCGGGGCGCGTAGCGACAATCACTTTCGGCACCGATTTGTAAGAAAAATATTGATAAACCGCGAAACCGATTGCCGCCAAAGCCACAAAAGCGAACGCGAGCGGGAGCCAAAACGATTTTCGATTATTAATTTTGGGTTGCGGATTGAGAAGTTTCGGCGTCGGTAAATTGGATTCAGCAAGATTTAAATTCTTTGACGCGGCGATTGCTTCGGCTTCGTCAAGCGTGATTGTTTCTTCAATGACGATGCGCTGAATGATTTTTTCTTCGGCGCGGACGACGGGCGCGTTTTCGCTGCGAGTTACTTCCGGCACAAAACGATAGCCGCGTTTCGGAACGGTTTCAATCAGTTTTGCGCCGTCGCTCGCCGCTCCGAGTTTTTGCCGCAACCACGAAACGTTTCGTGCGAGCGTCGTTTCTTCCACGTAAACGTCCGTCCAAATCGCATTGAGCAATTCTTCTTTTTCAACTACCTGACCGGCGCGTTTCACGAGAAAAAATAATACTTCAAACTCCTTCGGTGTGAGTGCGACGACTTCATCGCCACGCCAGAGACGGCGTTTTCGCGCGTCGAGACGGAACCCGGAGAAGTCGTAGATGTCGTTTGTTTCGTGAGGTTTCACACTATCCAAAATTTTATCCAAAAAAAATCCGGCTTTTTTTCCAGACTTTTCCGCGCTCTTTTTTATAAGTTTGTTGTCACCGCGTAAAACAAATCTGAAGGGACTTTTAATTTTAAACAACCAACGATGGAAATCAAACGCAGAAGCAAGATTTTAATTGAAATGCGACGCGAAATCGCCATTCGCAATTCTGAATCGCTAGAACAAATCGTTTGCCCGCATTGCGGCGAAAAAATGCTCGCCGCTGAAAACGCCGCGCCGCTTACCAATTTGTCGAGCGGAAAAACGCGCATTGAAGACCTAAAAGGTTAGAGGACAAATATCAACAAATGATTGCTCGCCGCGAACAGGCTTTGTAATCAATCAACACGGAAAACGATGTTCGTTTTCAAAATTTATCAAAAATAAAAAGAGGAAAAAGAGAAGAAAAAATTATGAAAAATCTACGCAGTTTATTATTGAGTTTAGGCGGTTTGCTGTTTGTTTTGCAATTCGCATTCGTTTCACCCGTTTCCGCGCAAAACTCGAAAGAACTTGAGCGCGAGCGCTTAAATCGAATTATGGATGCGTCCGCTGATGTCGAAGAATTTCGGCAGGAATACGATGATTTCTTAGCCGAGATAGAAGGCGCTCTGCGGCTTTTCGACGCCATTCCCGCCGTTCACAAAAAACTCGCTCAATCCGGCTCGCGTTCGGTCGAGCAGATTACTATAGCCAGACAAAATCTTGCCGCAATGAAACCGGACGATTTGGAGAAACTGCGCGAAGCTTACGCGAAAGTTCCCGGCTGGCGAGACGGTTCGCGCGCGCTTAATTCGTTGATTAAACCGGGATTGCGGCAGCAAATCGAAACCAGACTGGCGCTTAAAAAGAGCGGCGGTGTGTCACTCGATGCAATTACGCCGGACGAATGCCCGAATCCAGAGGACGTTCCGAGCAACACCGACATTGCAGCCGTCAAAGCCTTGGAGATTGCCGCCGACGCCGTTATGGAGCTGCTTCCGACCGACGGTTTGACGATTCTCGCGCGTGCGATTTCCACGGGCATTAGAGCAGGTTTCAAGGGCGGTGTCTTAACCGCCGAAACTCTCAAAGCCATCGGCGACGACTGCAGCAGCGCCGCTTTTGAAGCCGGGATTACACAACAAGTTACTAACAGCACAAACACAATCGTCAATAACGACAACGCCAACGCAACGACAATCACGACGGCAATAAGCAACTCTAAAACAGCGATTGTCAACAACGACAATCAGAACACGACGACGATTATTAATAACGATAATCTGAACAAGACGGCGATTATCAACAACGATAATTCCAACAAAACGGCGATTATCAACAATGACAACGCCAATACGGTAACGATTACGACAGCGGTCGCCAACGCCAAATCAGAGATTATCGTCAACGCCAACGCCAATAAAGACGAGTTGCTGCGGATGCACATCGCAGCTGATTTGGCGGCGGTTGAAAGCGCGACTCCGGTTGCCGTGTTTATTCTTCCGGCGGTCAGAGGCGGTTATCTCGAACTGGTGCGCACGATTGTCGTTCAGGCGATTACAAATCTTGCCGGCTCAAGCACGGCGCAGGCTAATTCGTTGCTCGCGCAGGGCGACGAGGCTAAAGCTGCGGGCGATTATAAAAGGGCTTACTTTATGTATCGTAAAGCCTACAAAGCTGCAGCTAACTAATCTTTAGAGAATGTGCCAATAAATCACTAAAGAAAACCTGATTGAACCGCGCTCGACACCTGAGCAAAAAGGGGCGGTTCAATCAGAGCTAAAAATTTTATTGAAGAGCCTGAGAGTTCTTTTTTTCAACCACTTCATCGGCGCACATTACAAGCAAAACGACTTTTAATTTTAATTGAGAAACTATGAAAATCAAACGCAGAACCGAAATTCTAATCGAATAGTTACGTCCAATAATTTCTGTCGAGCGAGCGGTAATTGATCGCTTCGCTGAGATGATTCGATTCGATTGTTTCGCTCGACTCCAAATCGGCGATAGTTCTGGCGACTTTCAAAATTCTGTCGTGTGCGCGGGCTGACAAACCCTGTTTGAGCATCGCCCGTTCGAGAAGATTTTCGCTGTCAGAATCAAGAGCGCAGAACTTTCTGATTTGCGCGGGCGACATCGCCGAATTGGAAAACACGCCGTCCCCGCTGAATCTTTCGAGTTGAATTTCGCGCGCTTTTATTACGCGCCCGCGAATCGTTTCGGAACTCTCGCCGGCGGGAACACCGCGCCCACGCAATTCTTTGAAATTGACCGCCGGAACGTCTATGTGAATATCAATTCGGTCGAGCAACGGACCCGAAATTTTGCCGACGTAACGCTGGATTTGCAGCGGCGAGCATTGGCATTCGCGCGTCGAGCCGAAATAGCCGCACGGACACGGATTC
Organism: uncultured Pyrinomonadaceae bacterium; assembly: GCA_902805935.1. Taxonomy (GTDB): domain Bacteria; phylum Acidobacteriota; class Blastocatellia; order Pyrinomonadales; family Pyrinomonadaceae. The sequence continues at coordinate 10,588 of CADCUR010000024.1, read as the reverse complement.
ATCGAAGCGACGAGCGTAAAGCTCGCCGGAAAAGTCAAAGACGCGGCGGCGCGCGAAATCGTCACCTGCTTGTCTTCCATCGGCTGGCGCAAAACTTCCAGAACATTTCTATCGAATTCGGGCAATTCGTCGAGAAACAAGACGCCTAGGTGAGCCAGTGAAACTTCGCCCGGTTTCGGATTTGAGCCGCCGCCGATCAGTCCGGCTTGCGAAACCGTGTGATGCGGATTTTTAAACGGACGCTCGGTAATCAAGCCGGTTTTTCCCGTCAGCCCGGCAACCGAGTGAATTTTTGTGATTTCCAAGGATTCTTCAAATTCGAGCGGCGGCAAAATCGTCGGCAGGCGCTTCGCCAGCATCGTTTTTCCCGAACCCGGCGGACCAATCAATAAGATATTATGTCCGCCCGCGCTGGCAATTTCGAGGGCGCGTTTCGTATTCTGCTGCCCGCGCACTTCCGAAAAATCCACGCGATATTTATTTTCGCTTCTTTTTAATTCGTTGATGTCTAATTTTAACGGCGCGGCGCGCGGCGCACCTCCGCCCGACAAATCGCGGCACAGTTCGACGGCTTCGCGCAAATCCTTGACCGGATAAACGTCAACGCCCGCGACGACAGCCGCTTCGGTAGCGTTTTCTTCGGGCAGCAGCAAATTTTTGATGCCATTGTCTCGCGCCCGCAGCGCAATCGAAAGCGCGCCGCGAACCGGGCGCACGCGACCGTCGAGCGACAATTCGCCGATGCTCAAAGTGTTTTCCAAAGATTCGGCGTTTCCCAAATCGCCGTTCGCGCCGAGGATTCCCAAAGCAATCGGCAGATCGAAACTTGCGCCTTCTTTTCTGACATCGGCGGGCGCGAGATTGATGGTTGTTTTATGAAACGGGAAAAAGAACGAGCTGTTGGTGATGGCGGCGCGGATGCGTTCGCGCGATTCGCGGATGGCGGTGTCGGGCAAACCGACGATCAAAACGGTCGGCGCGGAATCGGCTTCGCCTTTAACCGGCTGCAGATTGACTTCGATGTCCACGAGAAGGGCGTCAATGCCGTAGACGGCGGCGGACTGCACGAGGAAAAGCATAAATTTTCATCTCACACGAAACAATTATAAAAAACGGAGTGCTTGAATTTATAACAGATTTCGAGCGAGCGAAAAAGTAGAAAAGCGGAAAAGTCAAAAGGTGAAACAGTGAAAAAGTGAGCTTGGCGTTTAGCGGCGAGCAGCGGAATTCAACAATTCCAGCCAGATTTCTCAGCCGAATCAAAACGTGGTCTAGGTTTGATGAGCAAGTTTTTATTACGTCAAATTAACTTTTTCACCTTTTCACTTTTCCACTTTTTCACTTTTGTATTTACCTTTTTCGCGTCTTGTCATAAAATAACACTGCCCGGACGAAGCAACCAAATTTTGGAGGCGGCACATCATAGACACCAACGATTTACTAAATCCCGAAAGCAATTTTTTAGGAGCAGCTATGGACGGAACCTCGATTGCGGAAATGCGCGACGGCGTTTTTCAAACTGAGGATACGGAAGCGAGCCTTTCCATTCTTCTTTCTCCTCAGGCGGTTAATACCGACGCGATCGAAGACGGCGCAACCGATTTCGATTTGGCTCGTCTTGCCGCGCTCGGAAACATCGCCGCATTTGAGCGTCTTTACGAGCGCTATCACCGGCGAACATATTCGCTCTGTTTGCGAATGACCGGCAGCCAGACCGAATCCGAAGATTTGACGCAGGAAGTTTTCATTCAGCTTTTTCGCAAAATCGGCAGCTTTCGCGGCGATTCGGCGTTTTCCACTTGGCTACACCGCTTGACGGTCAATCAGGTTTTAATGCACTTTCGGCGGCGCAGTGTAAAGAATGAAAAAACCAGCGAAGACGGCGAGATGCCGGAACAAATCGTGCCGGGAACCGAGAATCAATCGAAGATGCCGGTGCTTGACCGCATCGCTTTGAAACGAGCGATTGAACAATTGCCGCCCGGTTACAAAAGCGCGTTCGTGCTGCACGATGTCGAAGGATACGAACACGAAGAAGTCGCCCGGATTCTGGGGATTTCGGTCGGCACGTCGAAATCGCAATTGCACAAAGCGCGTCTCAAACTACGCGGACTGCTCATCAAGCAAAACGAATTGTAAAGATTTTGTAAATTTTACAAGGCAACTTAAAGCCGCCGCGGGCAATCTATAAAAATTGAAGTCAACAATTCCGGGCGGGCAGTAACAAAAAAAACAACTAATATCTCTGTGCGAAATTACGAGCGATGAACTGCGAACAATGTCAAGAATTAATCAGCGTTTACCTGGATAACGAACTCGAAGCCGACGTTTCGGCGAGTATCCGAACGCACTTGGCGGTTTGTCTCGAATGCGCCAAGATGTGCGAAGACTTCGCAATGATTCTCGACTTTTGCAATCTCGACGAAACTGAACATACTCTGCCGCCAAATTCAAAAGCTCTCTGGTGCCGCATCAATAACTTAATCGAAACCGAAATCGCCGCTGAACTTCCCAAAGAAATTAAAGATGAAAAACCGAAGCGCGGATGGCAGTTTTCCTTTGCGCAGGTTTTCGCTTCAATTTTCGGAATTGCGCTGGTTAGCTCGCTGCTGACGATTGTCGGAATCCGAAACTATTCGGCGGGCGACGCATCGGCTGGAAACGTTGCGCCGAGCGTTTTCGACCGCGCGCTCGGAAAAATCGGTCTTGTTGAAACGCCGCAGCAAACCAGAGAAAACCGCATCAAAGAACAGCAGACGGCAATCGAGTATTGGAACCGGCGCGTCGGCGAAAAACGAGCGAAATGGGCGGCGAATTTGCGCGAGGCGTTCGACCGCAATCTGCGCGAGATTGACCAGACGGTTTACGAATACGACAAAATTTTGCAGGAGAATCCGAACGACGATCTTTCGGGCGAAATGCTCGATTCGGCGCTCAACGAAAAAATGGCGCTGCTGCGCGAATTCTCCGAATTATAAACTCGGTTACAGCAAATGAATTGGATCACGAAAAAATTCTTCACTCAAAATAAAACTACGATGCTCCTTTTAAGCGTAGTTTTTTTCTTTGCGTTTTCTTCAGCCGCGGCTTCGGAAGTTTCCGCGCAGAAAAAGTTCTCTCGAATTTATCCGGCGAGTAAAAACGTCCGCCTGCAACTGACGAATCGCACCGGTCAAGTCATCGTCGAAGGCTGGGATCGAGAGGAAATCAACATCTCGGCTTACCTCGAAGCGCCGGCGGCGAACATCGCCCCGCGAAGTTTGAGCGGCACGATTGACATCAATCTTGTTAAAGACAACCAAGGAAAAACGGAAGTCGGCAACGTCAATTTTCTCATTAAAGTTCCCTATTCGGCTTCGGTTGACATCGAAACGCGAATGGGGAATCTGACCGTCAGCGGCGTGCGCGGCGGTTTGGTTCGCGCTCACATCTCAACCGAAGGCGATATTACTTTGACCAACATCAGCGCGGAGAACGTCGCGGCGGAAAACGGCATCGGCGATATTTTCTACGACGGCACGATTCAGGCTGGCGGCAGTTATCGCTTTACCTCGGTGCGCGGCAACATCAATATCCGCATTCCTTTTAACTCTTCATTCAGACTGATTGCCACCGCGCCTTCGACGCGCAACATCTCGCTCGGTGATTTCGGGAATTCGGGCATGAGATTCGGCGACGGTCGTCGCGTGATCGGACAAACGGGCGACGGAAGCGCGGCTATTTCGGTGACGAACCAGCGCGGAAATATCTCGTTTATTCGCCGGTAAAAATTTAAACACGCCGAGTAAACCAAGATTCTGCTATAATATTTTTGCCTCTTCTGAAAGCTAATCTACAAGCTGTTTAAAGCGTCCAGAAAATAAAAATAACAATATGAAAAAAATCTGCGTTCATCTGTGTTTATCTGCAATTTCAATTGTTCTTTTTCTCCCCACGTGTTTCGCGCAGGACGAGCAAAAGGCGATCAAGCAAAACAAACCGCTCATCAAACGCACGAATTACAAAACCGAAACAGTCGAGTTCGGCGTCGGCGGAACCGTCTCGATTATCGGCGCGCCGCAGGGTTCGATCACCGTCGAAGGCTGGAGTAAAAACCAGGTGGAAATAACGGCGGAAGTCGAGATGCAAGCCGGAAGCGAAGCGGATTTAACTGAACTCGCCAAAGTGAACGGTTTTGTCATTGACGACGATTTCGGACACATCCGCATTACGAGCGTCGGCACGCACGACAAAAATTATCTGAAGCGCGTGTCGAAAAAGTTCCCGAAAGATCTTCTGGCGCTGCCGTTCAAAATTGATTACGTCATACGAGTTCCCGCCTATTCCGACATCAACATTGACGGTGGACGCGGCGATTTAAATTTGTCGAACGTCGAAGGGACGATGCGGGTAAATTTTTTGGAATCGAACGCTCGATTCAATTTAATCGGCGGCACGTTTTTCGCCACTATCGGCAAAGGCGACGTGGCGGTCGTCGTTCCGAACCGCAGTTGGCGCGGGCGCAGCGCGGACGTGCAGGTCGCCCTCGGCACGATGACCGTTCAGTTACCGTTTAACTTAAACGCCAACGTTGACGCGCAAGTTTTGCGCGGCGGGCAAATCGAAAACGCGCTCGTCAATTTGAAGCCGCGCGACCGCACGAAATTTACCGAAAAATCAATGGCGGCGAAAGCGGGCAACGGCGGCGCGCCGCTCAGTTTTACGGTCGGCGACGGAACGCTGAAGCTCATGGAAACGGAAAAATAAAACCGCAGAGTTTACAAATTTTATATTTTCGACATTTTGAATTTGGAAAGCGATAAGTTAAATTTTCTTATCGCTTTCCATTTTTATTACCCGAACTTTTTTATGAGCATCAAATCGGATTTATGGTTGCGCCGAATGGCGGTTGAACAGCAAATGATCAGTCCGTTTCTGCCGGAGCTCGTCCGCGAAGAAAACGGCAACCGCATTATCAGCGCGGGCGCATCGAGCTACGGCTACGATATGCGTCTGGCGGACGACGGCTTTCGCATCTTTTCGTCGGTTCACGCAATGGAAATTGACCCGAAACACTTTAACGAAAGCGATTCTTTAATCGAACCGAACTTGCGAGTCGCCGAAGACGGCGCGAAATACTATCTGCTGCCGCCGCATCATTACGGTTTGGGCGTAACGGTCGAGACATTCAAAATGCCGCGCAACGTAACTGGTTTAGCGATTGGAAAAAGTACGTATGCGCGCGCCGGACTGCTCGTGAACGCCACGCCGCTCGAAGCCGGTTGGGAAGGAAGACTCGTCGTCGAGATTGCGAATCTGGCGAATCTGCCGCTGAGGGTTTACGTCAACGAAGGCATCGGGCAGATTTTGTTTTTTGAATCGGACGAAGACTGCGCCGTTTCATACTCAGACCGCGGCGGAAAATATCAAGGTCAGACCGGCTTGACCTACGCGAAAGTTTAATCGTTCGCGCGACGCGATTTCAGGAAATTTTAATGATTAGCAAAGATGAATTTCGGCGCGCTCTCGGGCGTTTTGCCAGCGGGGTGACGGTCGTCACCGCAAGGGACGCGAGCGGAAGACTGCACGGCATCACGGTCAGCGCGTTTTGCTCGGTCTCGTTAGAGCCGCCGCTCATTCTCGTCTGCATTGATAAAAACACTGGCAGCCATTACGCGCTCGCCGAAACCGGTTCGTTCGTCGTCAACATTTTGCGCCAAGACCAGCAATACGTCTCCGACCGTTTCGCTTCATACCTGCCCGACAAATTTGAAGCGGTCGGATACGATTTGGGAATAGACGATTTGCCGGTTTTGGAAGACGCGCTGGCGAATCTGGAATGTCGGCTGGTAAATTCTCACGACGGCGGCGACCACACGATTTTCGTCGGTCAAATCGAACGGGCGACAATCGGCGACGGCGAGCCGCTCGTTTATTTTCACGGCAATTACCGAAAATTGGAGACCGATTGAAATTTTCTTTACATTGCGCGGCGCATTAATATATAAATGCTCCGCGTATAAGGTTATTTTGCGGAGTGATTCCTGACAATACACTGTTAATGAGTGTTGTGCCGATTCATCCGCATAATCATTAGTTCGCTTTCCCTAATCCATTTGTAGTAAAAAACTTCATTTTTATGCATTTTTAATAGCGGCGACGGCAGAGACGATTTTGCTCTTTATCGCGCCGGTTTATGGGCTGTAATCGAATCGTCAACCAATCAACCCCGCTACGTAAATTGGGGTTTAAGCGGCGATCTGCCTGTTGCGGGAGATTACGACGGAAACGGGAAAACCGATATTGCGGTTTATCGAGACGGAATTTGGTATCTGCTTCGTTTGCAGCAAGGTTTCGGCGCGCTTCAATTCGGCGCTGCCAATGACAGACCAATCCCTGCTGCGTTTGTGCCTTAAGCGGCGCCGTTTTCAAACGTGAAACGTGATTGCTTAATTTGCTGCACGACGGCGCTTCAACTCCGCCGTCGTGTAACGAACAAAAGGCAAAAGTCGGTTTTTAGACTTTTTCCGTTTCAAGCATTTTTTGTAAATCCGCTTCATCGAGCGTGTAGATTTCGTTACAAAATCCGCACGTCATTTTCGCTCCCTTATCTTCGGCGAGCATCGCGGCGACTTCCTCGCGCCCTAACGAACTGATTAAAGAAACGGCGCGCTCAAATGAGCAGTTGCAATCAAAAGCGACTTCCTTTTCTTCGAGAATTTCAAAATCAATTTCGCCCAGCGCGAGTTTAACCAAATTTCGTGCGGACGCGCCTTCGTTGATAATGCTCGTGATATGCGGCGCGTGGCTGATCGTGTCTTCGATCATCGTGATGATATGTTCGTTTGCGCCGGGCATCATTTGAATTATCACGCCGCCCGAAGCCTTGACGAACGGCGCTTGTTTTTCGAGCAGCACGCCCAACAGAACGGCGGACGGAATTTGTTCTGATTTTGCCAAGTAATAAGCGAAGTCTTCGGCGATCTCGCCCGAGACGATAGGAACGCTTCCGACGTATGGCTCGCGGTAAAGTCCGATGTCGTAGCCGGTTTCGCGGATGACGTAGAACATTCCGCCGCCGACAATGCCGGAGACATCGAATTTTCCGTTTTCCTTCGGCGGCAGTTCGGCATACGGATTTTTGACATAGCCGCGCACTTTGCCGTCCGCGCCGGCTTCGGCGGTAATTCCTTCGACCGCGCCGTCGGCTTCGATTTTTACCGTCAGGCGGTCTAATTCTTTCTGACCGGAGGCGAGCAGCAGCGTTCCGGTTAGGAGACGACCGAGAGCGGCGGAGACGGTCGGCGAAGTTTGATGTCGGCGAATCGCTTCGGCGACTGTTTCGGTGGTGATTGCCGCCATAACGCGCACTGTTCCGTCGGCGGCGGTGCCGTGTATGAGTTTGTCCATAACAATTATTTTCGGTAAATTTTAATGTGAAAGTCAAACAGACTGGCGGCGAGAAATTCAACATTAAAGGCGAAAAATTATTTTCAATCGCAGAAGTTAAGGAATTACATTAACTTACACGACATTTTGGTTAAAAAATTATGACAGGCACAATATATTGTGCATTATCTTGTTGACAAGCGGATTTGAATCACGGTATATTGCTTTTCACTTGAGGAAAACAAACACAAATCTACTCAAGCCAAAACCAAAAAATCAGTTCTTCAAAACCCGCGTTTTAGGAAGTGCGTAAAGCGGTCAAAAATTCTAAAATATAATATCGCTGTCTCTAGAGAAAACGGCGAAAGGAAAGGTGAGCAAAATGAGTACAGTCTTTGAGCCTGTGGTGTCGGGCGGCGTTGTCGCCGTAAACGGAAAATCGAACGGCAACGGAAATGGAAACGGTCACGCGACTGCCGCAAAGCGCGAAACTAAACCGATCGGCTTAAACGGCTCGAAAGTCGTCGGCAAACGCTATTCGCTGAAAGATGCGAATGGCGAACCGCTCGAAACCTGGTCGGACATCGCGCGTCGCGTCGTCGGTCACGTCTCTCGCGCCGAGCAGGACCCGGTGATGCGCGATTATTTTTACAACTCAATGTTAGAGATTATGCTCAACCGCGAATTCGTTCCGAATACGCCTTGCTTGGTTAACGCGGGCAAGCCAAAAGGACAGCTCGCGGCGTGCTTTGTGCTGAACGTTCCCGATTCGATTGAAGGCATTATGGAACACGCGCAGGCAGCGGCGATTATTCATCAAACCGGCGGCGGCACGGGAATGACTTACGAATTTTTGCGTCCGGCGGGCGCGATGGTCAACTCGACGCGCGGCGTGGCATCGGGTCCGGTCTCGTTTATGAACATCGTCAACACGATGACCGAAGTCGTCAAACAGGGCGGCGTGCGGCGCGGCGCGAATATGGGTATGATGCGCGTTTCGCATCCGGATATTTTGCGATTTATTCACGCGAAAAACGACCAGCATTCGCTGACGAATTTCAACATTTCCGTCAATGTTACCGATAAATTTTTGGAGGCAGTTGATAATAAAAAATGGTTTCAGACCGAATTTGACGGCGAGCCGTGGACACAGGCGATTTTCGATGCCGTTACCGGAGCCGATTACGTCATTTATCGCCGACCGAACGGCGAAACCGTAACGTTCGCCGACAAATTCGCTTTTGAAAATACTGATTTATCTAACTGCACGACTGAAGAACCGCCGCAGACCGGAATGATTTACGCGCCCGATGTCTGGAACCGAATTATCGCTTCGGCGCACAAATACGCCGAGCCGGGCATCGCGTTTATTGACCAGGTGAATCGTCATAATCATATGATGGCTTCGATGGGACCGATTTACGCGAGCAATCCGTGCGGCGAACAGTTTCTCCACTTCTCAAATTCGTGCAATCTCGGAAGCGTTGATTTATCGAAGTTTTATAAAAAGATTGGCGACGGCACGAACGTTGACGAATGCGTAGAATGGGAAAGATTGGCAAGAGTCACGCAGCTCAGCACGCAATTTCTCGATAATGTGATTGACGCGGGCGATTTCCCGCTCGATTCGATTGACGACGTGGTGAAGCGCACTCGTCCGGTCGGTCTGGGAATTATGGGTTTTGCCGATTTGTGTCTGAAACTGCGAATCACTTACGGCGAACAGGCTTCTATTGATTTGATGGACAAGGTGATGGGTTTCGTCCGCCGCGAAGCGTGGAAGGCGTCTCTGAAAATAGGTGCGGAAAAAGGCGTGTTTCCAGAATTTGAGGCGAACCGCGAAGCCTACGCCGAATTTATTTATGACGAAATTGGCATCTCGCGCGACGTGCCGCTAACGCCGAGAAATTACGAGACGACGACCATTGCGCCGACCGGAACAATTAGTTTAGTCGCCGAAACTTCGAGCGGCTGTGAACCGAATTTTTCTTGGGCTTACGTTCGTCAGGATACGATTGGAACTAGAACTTACGTTCACACATTGGCGGCGGAAGCGTTGGGCGTGACGGTTGACCAAACCGACGAGGAATCAATCAAACAAGCCGCGCAGTTCGTCGTGGACAACGAAGAAAAGTTGCCGCCGTATTTTATCTCGGCGCTGAATATCACGTCGAAACAGCACGTTCAGGTTCTCGCGGCGGCGCAGCGCAATGTGGACAATTCCGTGTCGAAAACCTGCAACGGCGCAAACGACGATACGGTTGAATCGGTTGACGAGCTTTATCGTCTTGCCAGGGATTTGGGCTGCAAATGCGTTTCGTATTACCGCGACGGCTCGCGCGACGGACAGGTTTTGACTTCGATGAAAGCCGAAGAGAAAAAACCGGACGCGGCGGCAGACGAAACGGAAGCGGTCGAGCAAATCGTCGTTCAGGAATGCAACGAATTGACCACGCTGCAAACCGTTCCCGAAACGAAATCCGAGACGAAAATTGAAACGAAAACGGCAAAGGCGGAGAAAATTGACCGCCCGCGCGAACTGCAAGGTTCGACGTGGCGCATCCCGTTCGACAACGTGAATCTTTACGTGACGGTCAATCACAACGGCGAAACGGTTTTGGAAGTTTTTGCCACGGGTCCGATTTCCGAAGGCGTCGGACTGCTCGCCTCCCGAATGCTGCGCGGCGGATTCGATGCCAAAGAAGTCGCCCGCAGTTTGAATAAAGTAACGGGAACGCACGCCGTCTGGTTCAACGAACGCCTGCTGACATCGCCCGAACAGGCGATTGCCGAATGTCTGCTTCTGACCGACCGACGCTTGCGAAATCTGCCCGCCTCCGAAAGACAAATCGGCAAAACGGCGGCAGTAGCGGCGACAGCGGAAACGATTGATGTAAAGCCGACCGAATCGAAAATGTCGAGTCTGATCGGCGCTTGCCCCGAATGCAAAGGACAGCTCGAACACGCATCAGGCTGCGATTTCTGCCGCGATTGCGGTTATTCAAAATGTAAATAACCGACTGTCGGCAACTCCGAAACAAACGAACGCCGTTGATAATACGCAAAGTTAAGCGGTATTATCAACGGCGTTCCGGTTGATCAATAACGCGGCGGCTTCTTGAATTCTAAATGTGTCCTATATTAACGCCAAACAATTAAATGAATAACTCAGCTTTAATCATTAGCATCTTGGCATTACTCTTCACTGTTTTCAGGTTTT
>CADCUR010000023.1:7028-11515 GCA_902805935.1 uncultured Pyrinomonadaceae bacterium | reverse complement strand
TTGTTTCACGCGAGGCGCTTTCGCCGTGCTTGCCCGTCACCTTTTTCGTCGCCACGTCAACTTCCACCTCTGAGACGCCCCGGACGTTTCCCAATGCTTTTTTGATTGAACTCGCGCACCCGCCGCAGACGATTTCCGGCGCGGTCACGGTCGTTGTTTTTGTTTCTCGTTCTGAATTTGTCATCACTTTTTCCTCTCTTGTTCGGATAATGCTCGTCGGACTGCCAGCGCAGCATCCGCACGATGATTTCGCTTCCCTGTTCCCAAAATCAGCGATTTAACTCGTCGCTGATTCGCTTTCAAATTTGACTTCTGCTTGATTCACTGTTTTAACTTCTCGTATAAAAATCACTCCCTTAATGAGCATAAGAAGAGTATAAACTCTGTAGTCCAGTAAAGAGTCAAGCATTATTTTCAAAAAAATCAGTTGCCTTGCCAAAGCGTATATCCGGCGCCGGAGAGCGCGAGCCTTCATTTTCTTTCAAAGGATTCCGCGTCGAATAAAATCTTCAACTGCGAAGGCTCGATTGTCTGAAGCGACAGGTTTTCCAAATCTATCCATTTGCCGCCCGGCTCGCCCGCGATGTTGGTAAAAGTGTAGCGGTGGAAAAATCTCTGTATTTGATTTAAGCGGTTTTTCGGGCTGTAAAGAATTCCCTCATTGACGCTAGCCTTTTTCTCAGACCGCCAAGCCCCAACGCCGGGGACATCAGCTTAGATAACAGAAAAGCCGGTATCAGCTCGTCCGGGTAATAATCTATCTCCAATACAGTCAGATTGACCCCCGCGGAGAGTTTTTCAAGTTTGTCGTCCATTTACTTGAACTTTTTCCCTCTGCTTTTCGGCAGCATACGCGGCACAGCAGCAGCCGGCGAATTTTCGATTTCCGCCGATTCGATCAGCCCGCAAATGTGTCCGGGCGCGCGCCCGATCTTATCCCATTCTTCGAGCGTCTGGGCAAGTTCTTTCCGGTAACGCTTCATTTCACGCATCCGCTCGTCAAGTTCCGCAAGCCGTCCCCGAACGATTTCGCGCACATCGTCGCAGGGGCTTGCGCCGTGTTGCGCGTCCGCGATGATGCGTTTTATTTCGTCGAGGGAAAACCCGAGCGTCTGCGCTTTTTTAATAAACGCCAGCCGCTCCAATATCCCTTCGTCGTAAAGCCGATAACCGCTCTGCGAGCGCACGGGTTTTCCCAAAAGCCCGCTCCGCTCGTAAAACCTCAGAGCTTCGATTCCGATGCCCGACCTTTGCGATACCTCGCCGATTTTCAAAGACAAACGCGGCGACGCAACCGATTCTTCAGAGTAATTTTGTTTTCTTGCTGTTTTCATCGCTTCATTACTAAACGGAAATTCCCCGAGAAACTCCGCTATAAATTATGATAAACCCTGTAGCCGTGTGCAGAGTCAAGCCTAAAAACAATAAAATGCGGCTGCCGCGAGACGAACGCCCGGTAAAGAACGATTCGGGATACGACACCCGCATTTTCGGTTTGAATTGCCGTTAGTGGCTTCGAGCGCGTATCTGAAAAGTTTCCCGAAATTTCATCGCTTCAAATATCCTCGCCAGCCGGTTGTTTGAACGAGAGTTTCGTCTTAAAATTAATTGCTTTAAACTGGCTTCGGCAATTCTTTGGAAAACGGCGGCACGTCCGCGTCTTTCGGCGCATCGTTCTCCGCATCGCCCCATTCGCCGCTGCCGCTCGTGCGTCCTTCTCTTTCGGCAATAATACGCTCGGCGGAAGGTTTTCCGAATTTATAAAACACGGCGGGCGTAACCAACTGGTCGAGCAAAGTCGCCGTTAAAATTCCGCCAACCACCACAACCGCGAGCGGGTGCAGAATCTCCTTGCCTGGCGCGTCTGCCGCCAAAATAAACGGAATCAGCGACAGCCCGGCGGTCAGCGCAGTCATCAGCACGGGAACTAATCTTTCTAGACTTCCGCGAACAATCATTTGTTCGGTAAAGTTCTCGCCCTCCTCGCGCATTAAATGGAGATAATGCGAAATCATCATAATGCCGTTGCGCGATGTGATGCCGACGAGTGAGATGAAGCCGACGAGCGTGGCAATCGAAAACACACCGCCGGTTAAAAGCAAAGCGATGACCGCGCCGATTAAAGCGAGCGGGATGTTGATCATCACCTGCAAAGCCGAACGCCAATCGCCTAAAGCTTTGATTAACAGAAAAAAGATGGCGGCAAGCGAGAAAATCGTCAGCACGGAAAGCGTCTTGGTCGCCTCCTGCGAAGCTTGAAACTGCCCGCCGAATTCGACGAAGTAGCCGGGCGGAAGGTTGACCTGAGCATTGACGCGCTGCTGCATATCCTGAACGACCGAGCCTAAATCGCGCCCGCCTGTGTTGGCGGAGACGACAATACGGCGTTTCGTGTTCTCTCTCAAGATTTGATTCGGACCGGGAATCTGCTCGATGTCGGCGACCGCCGAAATCGGGATTTGCGTCCCCTGCGGCGTGTCAATCGTAGTATTGCGCAGCGCGTCGAGACTGTTGCGCGAAGCGTCGTCGAAGCGGACGACGACATCGTAACGGCGCGCCCCTTCAATCGCCTCGCTAACCCTGCGCCCATTCAAAGCGGTTTCCAAGGTTTCGGTGATTTCGCCCGGTTGAAGTCCGTATTGCGCGGCGCGGGCGCGGTCAATGTTGAAGCGTACCTGCGGAATCAAAACCTGCTTTTCGATCTGCACGTCGGTCGCGCCTTCCACGGTCTGCATCACGTTGCGAAGTTCTTCCGCTTTCGAGCGCAAAACGCCTAAATCGTCGCCGAAAAGTTTGACGGCGATTTGGGCGCGCACGCCCGACTGCAAATGGTCTAGGCGGTGCGAAATCGGCTGACCGACGTTGACCGAAACGCCCGGGACGAGGGCGAGTTTTTCCCGGATGTCGGCTAAAATCTCTTCGCGCGTCCGCTCGGATTCTTTCAGGTCAACGTCAATTTCGGTGTAATGGACGCCCTCGGCGTGTTCGTCGAGTTCGGCGCGTCCCGTGCGCCTGCCGGTTGAGGCGACTTCCGGGACTTCTAAAATCAGTTTTTCCGAGATTTGCCCGATGCGGTTCGATTCGGACAAAGACGTTCCGGGCTGCGCCTGCACGTTGATCGTTAAAGTTCCCTCGTTAAATTCCGGCAAAAACGCCGTGCCGACAAACGGGAGCGTCGCCATCGTCAGCAGGAACAAAACGGCTGCGCCCGCCATCACTTTATACGGGTGGCGCAGAGTCCAGTGTAGAAGTCGCTCGTCGTATTTTTTCAGCCAGCGCACGACGAAGCTGTCTTCTTCCGTGTGGTCTGTGGTCTCGCCCGAACCCGATTTCTCGTTTCCGGTGAATTTCGATTTCAGCTTTTCAAACCAGACGGAGGCGAACGTCTGCTTGCCGCGGAAAAGCTGCGGCAGCAGGTAAGAAGCCAACACCGGCGTGATCGTCAAGCTGACGAAAAGCGAGGCGACGAGCGACGTGATGTAAGCCAGACCCAAAGGCGCGAGGAGCCTTCCCTCCACGCCCGTCAACATAAAGAGCGGCAGAAAAACGAGCGCGACGATAATCGTCGCATAGACGATTGACGAGCGAACTTCCAGGGATGCCCGGTAAATGACTTCGAGCGACGGAAGCGGATTCGGCAGGCTGCGATTCTCGCGCAGGCGGCGGAAAATGTTTTCGATATCCACAATCGCGTCATCCACCAACTCGCCGATGGCGACCGCCAGACCGCCCAAAGTCATCGTGTTGATCGAAATGCCGAACGCCCACAAAACCAGGAACGTGACGACGAACGAGAGCGGAATCGCCGTTAAAGTGATTGCCGTCGTGCGGAAATTTAAAAGAAACAAGAACAGCACGATAGCGACTAAGATAGCTCCGTCGCGTAAGGCTTCGACGACATTGCCGATGGAAGCTTCGATAAAATTCGACTGGCGAAAAAGGTTTGTGTTGATTTCGATGTCGGGCGGCAATGTGGTTTGCAGTTCGAGCATTGCCGTTTCGACTTTTTCAGTCAGCTCAATGGTCGAAGCTCCGGGCTGTTTCTGCACCGACATAATCACGGCGGGTTTGCCGTTGCTGCCGGCATCGCCGCGCTTAATGCGCGCGCCGAATTCGACATTCGCCACGTCCCCAAGACGAATCGCCGTGTTGTTGCGATACGCGACCACGGTTTGTTTTAGTTCATCAATCGTATAAAAACGCCCTAAGTTTCTGACCAAATATTCCTGCGATTGCGCGTCAACGAAGCCCCCGGTCGAGTTGGCGTTCGATTTCTCTAGCGCGGTCGTCACGTCTTCAATCGTGATGCCGAACTGCGCGAGCTTTTCTGGCGAAACTAACGCCTGGTATTGTTTCACGCCGCCGCCGATGGGAATGACTTGCGAGATGCCGGTAATCGTCAAAAGGCGCGGTCTGATAGTCCAATCCGCCAAAGTCCGCACGTCGAGCGGGTCTGTCTTCCCGTCTTTTGATGTTACGCTGATGAG
>CADCUR010000023.1:0-6964 GCA_902805935.1 uncultured Pyrinomonadaceae bacterium | reverse complement strand
CGGCGACAAGCTGCCGGTTGCGGTAAATGTCGGTTCCCCAGCCGAATTCGACATAGACAATCGAAAGCCCGATGCCCGACTGCGAGCGGACGCGCTCGACGCCCGGCAGACCGTTCATCACCGTTTCTATCGGAAAAGAAACCTGCGTTTCGACTTCTTCGGGAGCGAGTCCTTCGGCTTCGGTCAGAATCGTGATCGTCGGTTTGTTGAGATCGGGGAAAACGTCAACCGGAAGCGTCAGCGCGATATAGCCGCCCCAGACGAGCATCAGCGCGGCTATGCCGACGACGATCAGCCGGTTTTGTAACGCCCACTTGATAATTGCGTTCATGAAAAATTTACTGCTCTCGAAAAACTACTGCTGCGGACTTTTCCGAAAATGCGCGATAAAAGCGTAGCGCCCTCCGACCGCCGAGATTGTCAACTCGCCCGCATCTTTGCTTTTTAATCGGTAACGACGAGGCTGCCTTTATACATTCCCATCCCGCAGGCGAAGGAAATGTTCCCTGCTTCGGTCGGCGTAATGCTGACGATAACGTCTTTGCCGACCGGTAGGGCTTTGCGAATTTTGTATTTCGGCAAAACGACCGTGCTGCCGCAGTTGTTTTTGTCGGCGCGGTTGAAAACGAGATTCAGTTTGTGTCCCGCCTCGACTTCAATCGAAGAGGGCGAAAAGCCGTTTTTGTCCACCCTAATTTTGACCGTCCGCGTGTGCGCTTCGACCGTCTTTGTGACCAGAGCGAATGCCCCGCCCAAGCCGATGATTAACGTCGCCAGAACTGTAAATAACTTTATTTTTCTCATTCAATTTTTCTACCTCTTTAATTGTTTTTTCTAAAAATTTAGTTTTCACTGACGACGAGTTTGCCTTTATACATTTCCATTCCGCACGTAAAAGCGATGTCGCCCGCCGCCTCGGGCGTCAATTCAATCAACACGGTTTCGCCGACGGGCAGTTTTTTCTTGATGTTTTGTTTTGAAAAGACGACTTCGCCGCCGCAGTTGTCTGAATCGGCGCGGTAGAATGCGAGCTTGACCGTTTCGCCTTTTCTCACCGGAATTGATGTAGGCTCATAACCATTTGCGGAAACCGTGATTTTAATCGCCCCTTCGGGAACATTCGCCGCTTTGACATCCGCTTTTTGCGAGCCGCCGGAATTGACGACAAACGGAACGGTGATGACCTTGCCGCCGCGTTGAAATTGCGCCCAGACTTTATACAGCCCGGCGCGCGGAAAGGCGGTGTGCGCCGCGACTTCCGAGGCGCTCGGCTTTGTGACCGCGCCTTCCATCGTCGAATGTTTGTGACCATCGGCTTTGTGGTCGTCAATTTTGCCGGATTTATCGTGTTCGCCTTTTGACATCGGATGCGCGTGGACGAAATCCTTCATGTCCTCGCTGATGATGACGAAATGCGCGAGTTCGCCCAGATAATTCTGCAAATCGGTCGCGGGTTTTCCGCTTGCGGCATCGAACGCCGCGAAGTTCAGCATCAATTCATTGGCGGCTTTAATTTCGCCGTCCGGTTTCATCACGACGCGCAAGTTGTCAACAGTTTTCTCTAATTTCGCGTCGGCGACGAGCGGAACTTTTGCGCGTTCAGCTCCCGAAACTTTAATATCAACCTGCTCGACCACCTGCACCGCGTCTTTCGGCGTGAAATCGGCGTAGAGTTTATACTCGCCGCCGTTCGGAAAGGTATGCTCGACGCGGTATGAACCGTCAGCCGATTGTTCCGGGTGAATGTGATAAAACTCCGCCAAATCTTTGGAGACGACGAGCAGGTGCATCGGTTTCTCGTGAACGATCTGCAAATCTTTGACCACTCCGCCCTGCTTGTCTTTAACGGTGAAAGCCAAGGTTGCGGGCTGCCCGGCTTGAATCGATCCCGGCTCGCTTTTGAAATCCATTTTGAAAGCCCGCTCGACGTTCGTTGTCGAGTTGGCTTCGGTCGGGGCGTTATTGGCAGTTGCCGCCACGGTTGAATCATCGCTGGTTCGAGAAGTCGCCGTGCTGCTGCAAGCAGCCGTAAACACTGCGAAAACTGCAAATATAAAAACTGTTCCCGGTATAAATAGCTTTTTCATTTTTTTTCTGATTTTCCCTCTTTTAAATAAATTATCAAGCCGCCGGTTGCGTCGTCCGAAGCTGATAAACGCCTTCGACGACCACGCGGTCGCTTTCCTTTAATCCTGTTTTGACTTCGTAAAAATCCGCGCCTTCCGCGCCGAGCGCGACGGTGCGCCGCTCGAACGACTCCCCTCCCGTCAGCACGTAAACGAACGTCTGACCCTGCTCGCGGACGACCGCCGATTTCGGCACGGCTAATACTTGCGTGTTGCCGCTCGTGTCAATCGTGATTTCGACGAAGTTCCCTTCGCGCAGGCGTTGCGCCGGATTTTTCACTTCATAAATAACCGGAACGGCGCGGGATTCCGCGTTGACCGTCTGCCCGATGGAAATGAGCCGCCCGTCACCGTCCGCCATGCCGATGTTAAAAACTTCGCCCGACAAAGCCGCCGACGTGAAACTGGCGCGGGTAGATTCGCGGACAACCGGCAAATCGCGTTCGAAAACCTGAGCTTCAATCAAAACGGTCGAAAGATTGCTGATGCTCAAAAGCTCGGTTCCGGTTTCGACCTGCTGCCCGCTCGTCGCTTTGATTTCGTTAACGAGTCCGGTTACCGGCGCGACGAGCGGAAACGAGCGTGTCGGCTGGTTGACGCGCGGTGCGCGAAATATACTCTGCCCGGCGTTTGTTTGTTTGATTTGGTTATCGAGCAGTTTTACTTGCTGCTCGGCAGAAGCGACCGACTGTTCGGCGACTCTGACGGCGGTCTGCGCTTCTTCGACGCGCCTTTTCGGAACCGCGCCGACTTCCACGAGATTTTCCGAACGCCGCAGTTCTCGCTGTGCCTGGGCAAGCTGCGTTCTGGCTTGATTGGCGCTCGCTCGTTGATCGGCTTGCTGACCTTGAAGCTGCAGAACAGTATTTCTAATTTCCAGCCGTTTCGATTCTACTTCGCGCTGCTGCGCTTCGACTTCGAGGCGTTGGGATTCGAGTTCGGTTTGACCGGAGACGTCCAAAATCTGCTCGACCGTGCCGATTTGCTCGCCGCGCCCTACCGCCGAGCCGATTGATAAACCCTGCCGCAGAACAATACGCCCTGCGACCGGCGGAACAACGACGGCGCGCGCGTCGGGACGCGCCCTGACGGTGCCGGTTACTTTCAAACCGCTCGCAATCCGGCGGACTTCGACCGGCTGAGTTTTGATTCCGAAAAGAATTTGCGATTCTTTTGGGACGGTGACGGTGCTGGTGAGTGAGTCTTTGGTTTCCGCCGCAGGTTCGGTTTCTGCGGTCGTCGCTGCTGCTGTGATAACGCGCGACTGGCGCGGCGGCGCGAAATAAGCCAGCGCGACCGAGCCGAGTGCGAAAAATAAAATCGCGGCGAGCGCGAATGGCGCGGCTCGTCCCAGCCGCTGCCTGCCGGTTGCGTCTTTCGATTTTACGAAAACAAAACCGAGCGCGCCCAAAGTCAAAAGGCTCAAAAACAGTAATCCAATCCAAAACGTCCAATTCATCGGAGCTTTGGTCACGCTGACGGGAAAATCTGTCGAAAAACTGCGGTTGTCGCCCGTCGTCACGTTAAACGCGATTTTATAATCGCCCGCGTTTTGAAAAGCGTAAGCCAAGCGATAAGCGTTGCCGCCTTCGAGCCGCGCCGCAATATTTTGGGCGATGGCTCCGCCGCTCGCGTTTGTAATATTCGCCGAAACCTGAGCGTTTTCAAGGGGCGCGGGTTCACCGCCGCCGAAACCGCCTTCGACTTTTTCCGCCACCAGCATGGCAAACTGCACTTCTTCGCCCGTGCGCGGGTCGGAAGGCGTGCGCGTCAGCTTCAAATTAAATTGTCCGGCATCCGATTGAATGTTGCGCTCGGCAGAGATGCTGGTAATTTTAGCTCCTGTCGGGGCAGCTGTTTCAGTATTACTCGACTGCTCTGATGCGCCGTAAAATACGACCGGCAGCGAAAACACTATCGCCGCCAAAAGCCACGCCGAAACGAATTTTGATTTTTGAACCTTTAACTTTGAACTCATTTTTTTAGTGTTTGTGCGCCGCCCCGTAAAGAGCCTGCATCGTCAAAACGTCAACGCGGACGGCTTCCGTGATCGCTTTCGCCTGCGCTTCATTCGCGCCGCTGGTTTTGATGTCGGCGCCGAGCAGCAGATCGTCGTCGTGACCTTTGCCGGCAAACTGCGCTAAGAAAGGCGCGGGAACGCCCTCGCTGCGAATTTCCTTGATAACTGGCGAGCCGTCTTTATTGTCGTAAACGATAATCACGTCACGGCCTTCGGCTTTGACAATCGTCGCCGCGCCGATTTGTTTGCGCGCGCCGCCAGCCGTCGAAAATGCGAGATATGAATGATGGTCTTTGTCGGGAACTTTGGAACTCGTGTCTTTCTCAATCGAAGCGATTTTGTCCGCCGGAACGTCTTTATGCTGCGTCGTGAACGATTGCGCGTCGGGGAAAACCGCTTTTATCGTCGCCGGCGTTTCGTCTGCTTTTGTCGTGTTAGCCGCATTCACCGTCGCGGTATTAGCAGCAGTCGTGTTAGTTGTTGTCGTTCGATTCGTCGTCGCGGTTTCGGGCGAACTCGAACACGCCGACGCGAAGGTTATACTCACGGCGATTGCCGATAAAATTAAAATCTGTTTCATTTTTTCTCCTGATTTTTCTCTTGTTTATTTTGCGGAGTGATGACTTTTTTCAAGTCAGCCAATTCCGTCTTTTTCTCAGACAATGATTTTAAAAACTTTTCTTTATCAATTTGCTGCGGCGCAAAATCCCTGTCCGGCAAAACGGATGTCAAATCATCGGAAAACGCCGACGCGGGCAAAGCGATTCCGAGAGCCGTTTCCAGTTGCGCCAGAGCCGTGTAATACTCGCGCAAAGTCTGATTGTAAGCAGTCACGTTTTCGTTAAGGCGCCGTTGCTCGGCGACAACTTCAAACACGGAAAATTCGCCGAGTCCATAAGCCGCGCGGACGGTTTGCAGATTCGCTTCCGAACGCGGCAAAATCTGCGTCGCGTATAAAACCAATTTCTCGGCCTCCGCGCGGTATTGACGGTAAGCGACGGCGACATCCCGCCTGATCGTCGCTTCCAAAAACTCTCTTGTGCGAACTGCTTGCGTCTGCTCGCCCACTGCAGAAGCAATTTCGCCCTGATTACGGTTGAAAATCGGAATATCAACTGATACGCCGAATGTCAATTCATTACCTTTATCAACAAGAGGTCCGCCGATTCCGGCTGGCAAATCAACAATTTCTTTCGAGCGCGAATAACGAACCGACGCAGCGACGTTCGGGGTCGCGTTTGATTTCGCTAAATTGATTCGCGCCGAGCCGAGACGCTCGCCGATAATCGCCGACTGCAAATCAGCTCGTTCGCGCAGAGCCGTTTCGGTCAATTCGCTCAAACCCAAATCAAGCCGCGGCGGGCGGTCGGTTTGCGGGGCAAGACGAAGCGGTTCGGCTACGTCCAATCCCGCCAGCGTGCGGATTTCGAGCAGCGCGGTTTCAAGCTCGCTCCGGGCTTCGATTTGCTGTACGCGCAGACGGTCGCTTTCGACCCGGACAAGATTCGCGTCGAGCGGCGCGACATCGCCTTCCTTGAGACGCGCGTCCGTTACGCGGACGAGTTCCGCATCAAAGGCGAGCAGTTTTTCGATGACATCGAGCTGCCGGGCGGCTGACACGGCGCGGGTGTAAGCGGTGCGGATTCCCACCGCAAACTGTCGTTCGAGCGCGAGAACTTCGGCTCGCGCCTGCTGGAGATCGAGTTCGGCAACGGCGACGCGCTTTACGCGTTTGCCGCCGAGTTCAAACGTCTGCGACACGCCGACCGAAAAATCACTATCCGCCTCGCCGCCTAAAAAACGCGGGCTGCCATATTCGGCATCGAGCGTCGGGTTCGGGCGTAAGTTAGCTTGGACAAGGCGCCCTTGAGCAATCGCTAATCGCTGCCGCGCCGCGAGCAAATCATTGCGGCTGGCGGCGCCCGTTTCAATTAAACGATTAATGGTCAGCCCGTCCTGACCGATGAATTCGGCGGAACTCAGCTTGACCGCCGGCTGCGTGGGCGCAAGAATCGGTTGGTCCTGTGAAAAAGCGGAGGCGGTGAATATAAAAATCACCGCCGCCAGAGCCGGAAGAAGACAGGAAAAAAGCTCCGGCTTAAGAAAACTGCCCCGGCTCGATGAATTTTTATCTGTAAACATCTGTGGATATTCCGTGCCTTCAGGCGGAAACAGTTTCTTCTCCGAGCGGTTTATTGTTAAACACCCGCACGGCGAAATAAGCCAAACCGCCGAACGAGGCAAGCGCGACCAAAAACAGCGTTGCCATCAGTACTGTTTGCGTCCAAAAACCGCCTGTTTCCGTTGCCGCCACCTGTCGATGAGCGATTTCAACGCCGGAAAATGTCGCCGTATCGGTTTCGCCGCCGTGCGTTAATTTGGCGCGAATCACATAAGTTCCCATCGCGAGCGGGGGAATTTTCACCGTAAAACTTCCTGCCGTTCCGGTTTTTTCGACCGTCGCCTGTGTCACCGCGCCGTTCGCTGCTTCGATTTCGATTGCCGGAGCGACATCGCTCGATGCTTCGTTCGTTGCAAATCGAGTCACGAAAAGGCGCCCTGCGTTGCCCGCGTCCGGTGCTAATCGCTCATGTTTGAGCATCACTTCCAAATCGCCGACGCGCGTCGTGTGCAAAACCGTGCCTTTATCGTTCGTCTCGGTTTTCGGTTTCGCCTCGCCGTGATCTTCGCCGCCGTGCGCGAGAACTTTTTCTCCGCTCCAATAAAACGCCAGCGCAAACGCCGCCAGCAGAGCCAATGACAGATTTCGCAATTTGAATGTCTTGATTGTTTTCATAAAATTTATTTCGTAAATCGT
>CADCUR010000022.1 GCA_902805935.1 uncultured Pyrinomonadaceae bacterium | reverse complement strand
GCTCCTTTAAATCAGCGACCGGCGGTTGATAAACAACTACCGAAAGAATTAACCGAGCGATAAAATTTGATTTTCTTTTTCTTATCAAAAAGCGAATAATTAGCGGTTTTCTTTGCTGATTATTCGTTTTAATTTTGTCTGCTCCAATTTCCATTGAAAGAGAAATGAAAAAATGAATTGGAACTGCAATCGCTGGTGGAATAGTTTTAAGACCGATACATTTCTGGCGTCGGATTTGACGTTAATAGTCTAATCAACTTTTTTGGAAAGAAATAATATATCTCAAAATTAACTCGTCAATCTTCGATAGATGTTCGGCATTCTCTCCGGTAAAGAAAGCACGTCATCAATAATCGTATAGCCGACATCGCCGTATAAATCTTTGAGTTCAAATTCCGAATCGCGGTCAACCGTGATGCAGAACGGCGTGATGCCGCTTTGTTTCGCTTCGGTCAAGGCTTCGCGCACGTCTTCGCGGGCGTAACGCGCGTCGCCGTAATCGTGGTCGTAAGGTCTGCCGTCGGTTAAGATTATAAGGAGTTTCGTGCGCGAATCTTGCCGCAATAATTTCGCCGCTGCGTGGCGAATCGCCGCGCCCAAGCGCGTGTTATTTTGAAATGTAATGCCGCCGATTCTGCGTTCGATGTCTTCCGAATACTTTTCGTTGAAATCTTTGACAACATAAAATTTTACGTTCCGCCTGCCTTCGGACGTGAAACCGTTAATCGAATAAACGTCGCCGACGGCTTCGAGCGCTTCACTCATCAGCACCAGACCTTCTTTTTCGATCTCGATGATTCTGCGTCCTGGATGCGTGTATGGCTGAAGCGGATTCCTGGTAATTGTTCTGGCTGTCGAAGAAGATTGGTCGAGCAGTATGGAAACCGCCACATCGCGTTCGCGCCTGAGACGTTTCGTGTAAATCCGTTCGGACTGCTGTCCGTCCACTCGTTTGTCAACGACGTAATCAACCAGCGCGTTTAAGTCGTAATCCTCGCCGTCGAGTTCGCGATTTATTTTTTGCAGATTTTCCGGCTTCATCAATTGAAACTGATGGCGAATCGAAGAAATCTGACCGCGATAGCGTGAGCGCGCGAGTTCGACGAAATTACGGTCGCCCTGACGAACTTTTTTTTCAATCACGCGGCACCAATCGGTGCGAAAGTCGGACAAATCCTTATCCCATTCGTCATAAGCGAAAGCCGCGTCGCCCGCCTCAAGCGGTTGTTCGGGCATCTCGTTGTGCGTCCACGCTTCGGCGCCCTGCAAATCGTCGGGTTCGCCTTCGTCATCGTCGCTGTTCCAGGCGTTGAACAAATCGCGCACGTCCTGATTTTTTTTTGGCTTCTGCTCGCGTTTGACTTCCGATTCCAAAACCGACTCCGCCGCGTTTTTGTCTTCGTATTGATATTCGCCCGTTTTGTCTTCGGTTTCTTCGTTCGATTCCGATTGCTGTTGTTGATCCGCCGTGATCGCCTGAAAAAGCGTATAGACGCGACTCGTCGCCACGAGCGTGTCGGCGACCGTCGCGTTTTTGTTCGCCAAATAATACTCGATGACCGTTTCGATTTCCGAGGCGATTTGTCCGTAAAATTGCCTGGCGTCGTCGGTCGCGCCGCCGCACAAAGTTATTTGAAAAAGTAATTCAAACGGAACCTGGTTGATCGGCAAATCGAAAATAAACGGTCGTTTTTCGCGCAGAAACGTTTGCATCAAATCAAGGTCTTTCCGCAACCCGCGATAAGTTTGGCGCAGGCGATTGTCAATCCGCGCGTTCTCCATCGTGCCGAAGATTTTCTTTGCCAAAGACGGTTCGGGAAAAACTTGCAGAACAGTTTTGTAATCGGAATTTTTCGGCAGATTTTTTCGGCGTTTTTTCAGTTCGGCTGCGGTTTCCTGTTCCGACAAAGCCCGCTCGCCCGTCTGCACGTCTTCGATATAACCGGCAAGCGAAAATGCGTCCGTCTGTTCGGCGGTCGCTTCGTAAAGCGCGTTGAGTTCGGTATATGCGGCTTTCAGCGCGTCCGAATCTCGCTCGTAAGTTCCGAATTCGATTTGCCCCGCGCCGTGCGCCGCGAGAACTTTGTAAAGGCGAAAATCCATTTCGTCGCTGCCGAATTCCGCCACCGCTGACGGCAGATAAATCGTTTTGCCGTCGCCGATGCGCTGGGGTTCCTGCGGCATCGCCGCGAGCGTGGCGATTTCCACTTCGCTGCCCGTCAAGCCTTCGACGTAAATCCGCAAAATCGTCTGCACCGATTCGAGCGGCAAGCCTTCCTGAGATTCCTGCAGAAGCTGGTTGCTGTTTCTGGTTTCGAGCGCGAAATAACTTTTCCGCGCCTTCTGACTCTCGTTCTTGTTTTTCGCTAGACCCGCGTCAACCCATTCTTCAAATTGCGGAAGCGAAACTCGTTTCAGCGCTGCCGCGCTCGAACGAAAAGCGGCGAGCGCGCTTTCGGCGTCGGTTTCGGCGATTTGTTTGGTGAGCTGCAAGATTTTTCGCGCGGCGTCAACCGCCGTCTGCTTTTGCCGCGAAGCGACGATTTCCCTGAAAAATTTCGGACTCGAACGAATAAACTGGATCAAAATCGCGTTTCCGCTGCGGGCGATCATCGTCAGCACTTCGCGCCAGTCGTCGAAAACATCGCCCGCGCGCCGCAGAACGTCGCCGCCCGCGCTCGCAAAATGCAAAGTTACGCTGCCGCCGAATTCTAAAAACTCCGTCGCCTTTTTTGTCAATTGGACGGCTTGTTCGGCGTTCAGTTCACGAAGCGCATCGGGCAGAATCTGCCACAAGTCCGCCGTCATTCCGCCGGTTCGATTCGCAAAATTCGATGCCAGCGCGACGACCGATTTGGCGACTTTAGGTTTGTCGTCGCCAAATTTCTCGAGCGTTTCGGCAACGCGCGGAGTTTTTTGCAAAAAATCCGCGCTGTGCTTGGCTGAACGGTTGGCGATTTCAGCAGCCAATTGCAGAATGTCAGCAAGAAGTTTGTCGTCACCGAGTTGTTTTGCCAGCAATGGAATTAAATCGAAAGTTTCGAGCGCAATCGAACTCGACAAAACGAGCTGGCGCGTGCAGATTTGGAAAACGAGCGGGCGCGCCTTTTCAGGAATACGCTTGAGATCCGCCGCGCCGCTCTGGAAAAACTTCGCGCCCAAATCGGCGTTCGCCATCGCCAATCGTCTGCCCATTTCCGCCCAATTTCTGATGTCGTCGGCTGATAAAATCTTCGCCGCCTTCGGCACCGCCTCGACAAACTCGCGGCTGACTCTTAAAGAAACGCCCGCCAGAGCCGCGCTCATTTCGAGCGCGATGATTTTCTTGTCGTTCGGAAGATTCCCCAGTCGCCGCGCCAGTCCCGTGAGCGTTTGTTTTTTTGTGTTTTCCGTTTTCGCCATAACTCAAGTTTAAAAAGTCCGAAGTCTCAAGTCCAATGTCCCAAATCAAATATGTTTTCGACTCGGGACATTGGACTTGAGACTTGTTGAATCGAATTCGCAAATTAATGATGATGGTCTTGTTCGGTGACTTCGCGCAGTTTATTGCGGTCGAGCATTTTTGAAAAATCTTCAAAGTGAAACATCGTCTCGTCTTTGCAGTTCTCGCAAAAATAGCTGACATCTTCGCCGAGCCACATATCTTTCAGATGATACGGAATAAAACAGCCGAAACAACGCTGCACGCGCTTGCCGTATTCCTGCATAACTTTGTCGCTTTTCTTCGATTCCATATTCGGTTTATTCGGATTGGCAAAACAGATTTTAGCATAAACCGTTTTCACTCAGGCTTGCAAAACTCGCCCCGATGTGTTTTCAATATAAAAAAGCAATGAGATTTTCGATTGTCCAAATTCATCTGCATCGCCATCATGCGCACCGACACCACCATCGTCGCGTGAACTAATCTTCGTTTATTCTTTCGTAAAATTAGTTTTTATAACAACAGCGCGAACCTTGAAAATTATTCAGGTTCTTTTTGTGTTTTCTCTCGAAAAAAGTATGCCGGAAACAAAATTAAAAATCGCCGTTCAAAAGTCGGGACGCTTAAACGAAGACTCGATTAATCTGCTCAGGCGCTGCGGCGTAAAATTTAACAACGGTCTCGGCAAATTAAAATCCGAAGCCGAAAATTTTCCCGCCGAGATTTATTTTCTGCGCGACGACGACATTCCCGAATACGTCCACGACGGCGTGGCGGATGTCGGCGTCGTCGGCGAAAACGTGCTGGCGGAAACCGGCAAAGCGGTTGATGCAATCGAAAAACTCGGTTACGGCAAATGCCGCCTGTCGCTCGCCGTGCCGAAAAATTTCGCTTATCGTTCGCTCGAAGATTTCGGCGGCAAGCGCGTCGCTACGACTTACCCGCAAATTTTAAACGAGTTTTTCGCCGCCCATAAAATCAACGCGGACATTCACACGATTAGCGGCTCGGTCGAAATCGCGCCGTCCATCGGTTTGGCTGACGCGGTTTGCGATCTGGTGAGTTCGGGCAGCACGCTTTTCACCAACGGCTTGCGCGAAGTCGAAACCGTGATGCAGTCGGAAGCCGTTTTAATCGCGCGAAAAAACCTTCCGGGCGATTTGCAAACGATTCTCGAAAAACTGCTTTTCCGTATCAAATCCGTCAAAGCCGCCGGACGCAATAAATATATTTTGCTCAACGCGCCTGACGAAAAGCTGAATGAAATTGTCGCTCTTTTGCCCGGCATTAAAAGCCCGACCGTAATGCCGTTGGCGACAGGCGGCTGGAGTTCCGTGCATTCGGTCATTGGCGAAAACGATTTTTGGGAAACTGTCGAGCAACTGAAAACCGCCGGCGCGGAAGGCATATTAGTGCTTTCGATTGACCAGATGATTCAATAAAAATATGCAAATTATAAAATATCCGAAAAAAGAAGATTGGTCTGACGTTTTGAAACGTCCGATGCTTGACGCGAAGTTTTTGGAGCGCACCGTCGCCAACATTCTGCAAGATGTCAAAGCGCACGGCGACGCGGCTTTGAAACATTGTTCGCGCCATTTCGATAAGGTCGAACTCGACGATTTTCTCGTCTCCGAGGCGGAGTTCGCCGTAGCCGAAGCGCGAGTTTCCGCCGAATTAAAAGAGGCGATAAACGTCGCTAAAGCAAATATCGAAAAATTTCATCGGGCGCAGACGGAAAAACCGGAAGTTATCGAAACTTGTGAAGGAGTTTTCTGCTGGCGCAAATCGGTGGCAATCGAGCGCGTCGGATTGTATGTTCCCGCCGGAACCGCGCCGCTTTTCTCGACGGTTTTGATGCTCGCCGTTCCCGCGAAAATCGCCGGTTGCCGTGAAATCGTCGTATGCACGCCGCCCGGCACAGACGGCAAAATCAATGACGCGACTTTATACGCCGCGCGTTTGTGCGGCGCGACGAAAGTCTTTAAAATCGGCGGCGCGCAAGCCGTCGGCGCGCTTGCGTACGGAACGGAAACCGTGCCGCGCGTTGATAAGATTTTCGGTCCCGGCAACCAATTCGTCACCGAAGCCAAACAGCAGATTTCCAAATTCGGCGTGGCGATTGATATGCCCGCCGGACCATCGGAAGTGGCGGTTCTGGCGGACGAGACCTGCGTTCCCGCCTTCGTCGCCGCCGATTTGCTGTCGCAAGCCGAACACGGCGCGGACAGCCAGGTTTTATTGATTACAACTGATGAAAACGTCATCGCGGAAACTCTCGGAGAAATCGAACTGCAACTTGCGGATTTACCGCGTCGAGAGATTGCTGCCGCCTCGTTAAAAAATTCAAAAGCGATTCTGGTCGAAAATCTCGACGCGGCAATCGAACTGACGAACGAATACGCCGCCGAGCATTTGATCATCGCTGCGAAAAGCGCCGACGAAATCGCGGAGCGAATCACAAATGCCGGTTCGGTTTTTATCGGCAATTATTCGTGCGAAGCGGCGGGCGATTACGCTTCCGGCACGAACCACACGCTGCCGACGAACGGTTACGCGCGAAGCTGCAGCGGCGTATCGCTCGACAGCTTCGTCAAAAAAATCACGTTTCAAAAATTGACCGCCGCCGGAATTTCAAATCTCGGCAGAACAATCGAGCTAATGGCGGAAGCCGAAAATTTGCAGGCGCACAAGAACGCGGTTTCGGTTCGATTGAAAAGTTTACAGGGAAATTTAACCGCCGGTGAGCGCGTGTAAGTGCTGATTTTGAAAGTAATTTATTTGCGTTTATCCGCGTTCATCGGCGGTTTCAAATATCATTTGTTATGATTTTTAATTTAGAAAATCTCGTTCGGGAAAACATCAAACGACTGACGCCGTATTCTTCCGCGCGCAGCGAATTCAGCGGCGCGGCGCAGATTTATCTCGACGCGAACGAGAACAGTTTCGGTTCGCCGCTCGGAGAAAACTATCATCGCTATCCCGACCCGCTGCAAACGGAAATCAAACGGGTAATTTCGGTTCGGCAAAACGTCGAAACGGATCAAATTTTCCTCGGCAACGGCAGCGACGAAGCGATTGATTTGCTGTTCCGAATTTTCTGCGAGCCGCGCTCGGACAATGTTCTGATTTGCCCGCCGACGTATGGAATGTATGCGGTTTCAGCGGCAATCAACGCGGTGGAAACGAAGCGCGCCGCGCTGACGAAAGATTTCCGCCTTGATTTCCAAGCGATTGAAAACCAGATTGACGCGCGCACGAAATTGCTTTTCATTTGTTCGCCGAACAACCCGACGGGCAATTCATTTCCGCGCGAAGAGATTTTGCAGCTCATCGAATCATTCGGCGGCATCGTCGTCGTTGACGAGGCTTACATTCATTTTTCGCGCTCTGAATCTCTCGTCTCCGAAATCAATCGTTTTAGAAATCTGGTCGTGCTGCAAACTTTTTCAAAGGCTTGGGGTTTGGCTGGCGCGCGCGTCGGTGTGGCGTTTGCCGCCGCGGAAACGATTGCCCTTTTCAACCGCGTCAAACCGCCGTATAACATCAGTCAACCGGCGCAGGAAGCGATTTTGCGGGCGTTTGATAGCGGCGCAAAAGTCGAGGAAACGATTGCGGAAATCGTTTCCGAACGCGAAAAGCTGATTGAAAAATTATCCGAAATTTCCCGCATCGAAGAAATCTATCCGACCGATGCGAATTTCGTTTTGGTGAAAACGGCGGAGGCGGAAAAAATTTATCGTTTCCTGCTCGATGAAAAAATCGTCGTGCGCGACCGCAGCCGCGTCGAACTCTGCGCGGGCTGTTTGCGAATCACGGTCGGAACGCCCGAAGAGAATGAAAGTTTATTGAGAGCGCTAAAAAAATTATGAAAAAAGTTTTATTCGTTGACCGCGACGGAACTTTGATTGAGGAGCCGGAAGATTTTCAAATTGATTCGTTCGAGAAGCTGAAGTTTCTGCCCGAGGTTTTCTCGTATCTCGGCAAAATCGCGCGCGAACTCGACTACGAACTCGTGATGGTCAGCAATCAGGATGGTTTGGGGACGGCGAGCTTTCCCGAAGAAACATTTCATCCGGTGCAGAATTTTATCGTGCGGACGCTCGAAAACGAAGGAATCGTTTTTTCTGAAGTTTTCATTGACCGCTCGTTTGCCCGCGAAAATAAATTAACGCGCAAACCGAATACGGGAATGCTGACGAAGTATTTTTCCGACCAATACGATTTGAAAAATTCGTTCGTTATCGGCGACCGGGAAACCGACGTGCAATTGGCGAAGAATCTCGGCGCGCGCGCGATTTTCATCAAAAATAAAAACTTCGATTTGCCAGAAACCGAAGACGTTTTCGTCGCGGAAAGTTGGAAAGATATTTACGAATTTCTGCGTTTGCCGCCGCGCCGGGTCGCGCATCGCCGCACGACGAAGGAAACCGACATCGCCGTCGAATTAAATTTAGACGGTGAAGGCGCGGCGGAAATCTCGACCGGAATCGCTTTCTTCGATCATATGCTGGAGCAAATCGCCCGGCACGGCGCGATTGATTTGAAAATTGAAGCTGCCGGCGATTTGCACATTGACGAACATCACACGATTGAAGATGTGGGCATCGCGCTCGGCGAAGCGTTCGCGCTCGCCTTAGCCGACAAACGCGGGATGGAGCGCTACGGTTTTTGTCTGCCGATGGACGATTGTCTGGCGCAGGTCGCGCTCGATTTCGGCGGACGCAATTGGATTGTTTGGGACGCGGATTTTAAGCGCGAAAAAATCGGCGAGATGCCGACGGAAATGTTTTTTCATTTTTTCAAATCATTCACCGACAAAGCGCAGTGTAACTTAAACGTCCACGCGAGAGGCGCAAACGAACATCATAAAATCGAAGCGATTTTCAAAGCGTTTGCCAGAGCAGTAAAAATGGCGGCGCGGCGCGGCGCGTCGAGCAATGCGCTGCCAAGCACGAAAGGAATTCTTTAAGAAATCAACCGCAGATTCACGTAAATTCGCGCAGATGATTTATTGATTTTTTTGTCCCGCGCGTGTTTGTTCAGAGTTGAAAACTATGCGAATCGCTATTGTCAAATACAACGCCGGAAACGTCGAGTCGGTGAAAAACGCGCTCAATCGTTTGGGTGTCGAGCCGATTCTGACCGACGACGCAGAGGCTCTGCAGACAGCCGACAAAGTGATTTTCCCCGGAGTCGGCGAAGCGTCGAGCGCGATGAAATATCTGCGCGAGAGAAATCTGGATGCGGTCGTTAAATCGCTGCGGCAGCCGGTTTTGGGAATCTGTCTCGGAATGCAGCTTTTGTGCGAATCTTCCGACGAGAATGACACGAAATGTTTGGGAATTCTGCCGTATCGCGTGAGAAAATTTGCGTCCGGCGCGCTTAAAGTTCCGCAGATGGGTTGGAACAATATCTTTGATTTGCAATCGGATTTGTTCGCCGGAGTTGGGGAAAATTCCTACGTTTATTTCGTCCACAGCTACTATGTCGAAACGGGGAACGCGACGACGGCGACGTGCGATTACGCGGTGAAATTTAGCGCGGCGGTGCGGCACGAAAATTTTTACGCCGTGCAGTTTCACGCCGAGAAATCCGGTGCGGCGGGCGCGCGCATTTTGGAAAATTTTTTGAAAATTTGAACGTATG
Organism: uncultured Pyrinomonadaceae bacterium; assembly: GCA_902805935.1. Classification (GTDB taxonomy): domain Bacteria; phylum Acidobacteriota; class Blastocatellia; order Pyrinomonadales; family Pyrinomonadaceae. The sequence goes on along the minus strand of CADCUR010000022.1, from coordinate 2,566 downwards.
ATTGAAATTATTCCCGCCATTGATTTGATTGACGGCAAATGCGTGCGTTTGCAGCAAGGCGATTTCGCGCGCAAAAAGATTTACAGCGAAGATCCTCTGGCGGTTGCCGAAGCGTTTGAATCTGCCGGACTCAAGCGTCTGCACATCGTTGATTTGGACGGCGCAAAAAGCGGTCGCATCGTCAATCTCAAAATGCTGGAGACAATCGCGCGGCGGACGAGTCTGACGATTGACTTTGGCGGCGGAATCAAAACCGACGCGGACATAAAATCAGTCTTCGAGGCGGGCGCGCAGATGGCGAGCGTCGGCAGCGTCGCCGCAACCGACGCGGAAAAGTTTTTCACGTGGCTCGAACATTACGGCGCTGAAAAAATCTTGCTCGGCGCGGATGTCAAGGGCAGCAAGTTGGCGATTAACGGCTGGCAGACCAAAACGAAAATCGAAATTACGGCGTTTTTGAAAAATTATTTCGTTCGCGGCGGGCGACAAGTTTTCGTCACTGACATTTCAAAAGACGGACTTTTGCAGGGAACGTCAAACACGCTTTATGCGAAGATTTTGACCGAACTGCCCGGCTTAAAACTCATTGCGTCGGGCGGCGTCTCCAATCTCGAAGACATCCGCGAACTCGAAAAAATCGGCTGCGCGGGCGCCATCGTCGGCAAGGCGATTTACGAAGAGAAAATAAAGCTGTCTGAACTTGAGCAGTTTATAAAAGGTGAAGAATTAACAGGATAGACAGAATAAATACGATAAATCAAAGAAAATTAAGAGCGCTTTTGTCCTGCTCGTCCCGTTAAAATTTTTAAAAAAAAGATGCTGGCGAAAAGAATTATTCCGTGTCTCGACGTAAAAGACGGGCGGACGGTCAAAGGAACGAATTTTGTGAATCTGCGCGACGCGGGCGATGCGGTCGAACTCGCCAAAATTTATTCGGAACAAGGCGCGGACGAACTCGTTTTTCTCGACATTACCGCAACTGTCGAACGGCGTAAAACTTTGTCGAAACTCGTCAAACGAATTGCTGCGGAAATCAATATTCCGTTTACTGTGGGCGGCGGAATTAATAGCGTCGAAGACATCGAAATTCTCTTGAGCGCGGGCGCGGACAAAGTTTCGATTAATAGTTCGGCGGTCAAAAATCCAAACATTTTGAGCGATGCGGCGCGGAGCTTCGGTTCGCAGTGCGTTGTTTTGGCAATTGACGCAAAAACGGTCGGGGACGATTGGAAAGTTTATCTGAACGGCGGACGAGTTGAAACTGATTTGGAAGCAATCGAATGGGCAAGACGCGGCGTTGTTTTAGGCGCGGGCGAAATTCTTCTGACTTCAATGAACGCCGACGGCACGAAAAACGGTTTTGAAATCGAATTGACGCGGTTGGTTTCCGAAGCGGTCAATGTTCCGATCATCGCTTCGGGCGGCGCGGGAAAGCCTGAGCATTTCGCGGAGGTTTTTGCGGACGGACGAGCCGATGCCGCACTCGCGGCGAGCGTTTTTCACTTTCGTGAAATTGAAATTCCGCGGCTGAAAAATTACCTGCGCGGGCGCAATGTCGAGGTAAGAATTTAGGTTTTATTTTATGCAAATCAATTATGAAAAATACGCCGACGGTTTAGTTCCGGCGATTGTGCAGGACGCGGCAACGAATCGAGTTTTGATGCTCGGCTTTATGAATCGGGAAGCGTTTGAGAAAACAAAAAGTATTAATCTAGTTACGTTTTTTTCGCGTTCGCGGCAAAAATTATGGACGAAAGGCGAAACGAGCGGTAACTTTCTGGACGTAAAGGAAATTATGCTTGATTGCGATGCCGATACGCTTTTGATCAAAGCGAATCCGGCGGGCGCGGTTTGTCACACCGGCGCGGACACTTGTTTTAATGAGCGAAACGAATCGGAAAATTTTCTGTTTGAACTCGAAGACACGATTCGAGACAGAAAAGCGAATCCTTCTGATGCGTCATACACGACAAAACTTTTCCAAAAAGGCATCAACAAAATCGCCCAGAAAGTCGGCGAGGAAGCGGTCGAATTGGTAATCGAAGCGAAAGACGATGACGACGAGTTATTTAAAGACGAAGCCGCTGATTTGCTTTATCATTTACTTGTTCTTTTTGCCGAAAAAGAAGTTGCGCTAAAGGACGTTTTGGACAAATTGAAAAAAAGGAAAAGATAGCTTCGCAAGCAGAAGATGGCGACGGCAAGAGTTTTAAGACGCCGCGTAAGAAAACAGTTTGACCTCTTCATTAACGTCCGGCAAAACAATCAAACGCTCGAATTTAAAGTCGAGTTTGCCGAGCAGCTTGCCGGAACTCTCGTTATCTTGTGAGGTGATGGCGAGAACGCGCTTGAAGTTTAAAATGTTTCTGCCGTATTCCATCGCGCTCTTGGCAGATTCAAAAGCGTAACCCTTTCTCTCATACTGCGGCAGAAATGCGAAACCGATGTCCGCCTCCGGCAACGAATCGCGTTTGACGAATCCGCAAATTCCAACGGTTGTCTTCATTTCCTTTAACTCAACTGCCCACAATCCGAAGCCGAATTTTTGATAGTTCGCCGTAAAACG
>CADCUR010000021.1:3095-11736 GCA_902805935.1 uncultured Pyrinomonadaceae bacterium | reverse complement strand
GGGTATTTTCAAGGCAAGCAGCAAAAGTGTTTCCCGCAAGTAATGGAGTTTTGTTATGTCCGAAACGGACCATTCACCTCCCTCAATAAGTCAATTGCTTCACGCCTGGAGCGATGGAAATCGTGAAGCGTTAGACGCGTTGCTGCCGCTTGTTTATGAAGAATTGCGTCGGCAGGCGCATCGCTTTCTGCGCCGCGAACGGCAAAATCACACTTTGCAAACGACCGCGCTGATTCACGAGGCGTATCTGAAACTAATCGAACAAAACCGCGTCAACTGGCAAAACCGCGCACATTTTTTCGCTATCTCCGCGAACCTGATGCGGCGGATTCTGGTTAATTATGCCAAAGCTAGACATCGGGTTAAGCGCGGCGGCGCGGACGAAAATCTGCCGCTTGATGAAACAATTTTGATTGTGTCGGGCAAACGCGAATTGGACTTATTGGCTTTAGACGAAGCCTTGACGTGCCTGGCGAAATTGGACGAACGGCAGGCGCAAATCGTCGAACTGCGTTATTTTAGCGGTTTGAGTATCGAGGAAACGGCGGAAGTTTTGGACATCTCGCCCGTGACGGTCAAACGCGATTGGAAAATGACCAAGGCTTGGCTGCACCGCGAATTGGGCGGAAAAAATGAAACGCGAAAACTGGCAGAAAGTTAAAGCGATTTTTGATTCGGCGGTCGAGGTTGCGCCGGATGATCGGAGCGCGTTTCTGAACGATGCTTGCGCCGACGATGAAGAATTACGCCGCGAAGTCGAGACTTTGCTGGCTTCGTCCGACGAGGCGGAGAGTTTTATGGAAACGCCGTTTGCCGGTGAAATTGCCGGACTGATACTTGGCACGCCGCCGAATCAATTAAAAAACGGACAAGTTTTCAACCATTATAAAATTGTTCGACAAATCGGCGTGGGCGGAATGGGCGAGGTTTATCTCGCTCAAGATCAAAAACTTGACCGCAAGGTCGCCATAAAAATTCTCAACGAAAAATTCAGTCGGCACGAATCGAATCTCGAGCGTTTTATCCGCGAAGCCAAAGCCGCGTCCGCCTTAAATCATCCGAACATTCTGGTCATTCACGAAATCGGCGAAAACGAAGCGGCAAATTATATCGTCAGCGAATTTATCGAAGGCGTAACCTTGCGCGAAATCGTCAATGAATCGCCGATGAAGTCATCGGAGGTTTTGGGCATTGCAATCCAAATTGCCAACGCGCTCGACGCCGCGCACCAGGCGCACATCGTTCACCGCGACATCAAACCGGAAAACGTAATGATTCGCCCCGACGGGTTCGTGAAGATTCTCGATTTTGGTCTGGCGAAACTCGTCGAACAAAAAGCCGTCGGTTTTGAAGCATCAACCGTCAAACAGAATCAAACGGCAAAAGGCGTGATTTTAGGAACGGTCAATTATATGTCGCCCGAACAGGCGAAAGGCGAATCGGTTGACGAACGCACGGATATTTTCAGTTTTGGCGCGGTGATTTACGAAATGCTTGCCGGACGAACACCATTTGCGGGCGATTCGGTACCGGAAACTTTCGCCAATTTGATAAACGCCGAGCCGCAACCACTTTCACGTTATGCTGCCAATGTGCCGGAAGAATTGCGGCGAATCGTTGCCAAAACGCTGCGAAAAAATAAAGACGAGCGTTATCAAACGATGAAAGGTCTGCTCGCCGATTTAAAGGATTTGCGGGAAAATCTGGCGTTTGACGAACGCCTGGAAAAATCGCATTCGTCTGATACGGAAAATGCGACGAAGGTTTTTCAAGCGACGACGGGCGACGCAAATCTTCAAACTGCCGAAACAAATTCGAGTTTTGCCGGACAAATCAAACTGCGCAAGCCGCTTGCCGCTTTTGCGCTGAGTGTTTTGCTCACGGCGTTTGGTTTTGGCGTTTGGTATTTCACCAATTTTTCGGCAAATCCAAAACAAATCGAATCAATCGCCGTGATGCCTTTCGTCAACGAAAGCGGCAATGCCGACAATGAATATCTCACGGACGGAATGACCGAAACGCTGATTAGCAGTTTGTCGCAACTGCCGAATTTGAATGTCAAAGCGCGTTCGTCGGTGTTTCGTTACAAAGGCAAAGACGCAACTGCGCAAACAATCGGCAAAGAGCTAAACGTGCAGGCGATCTTAAACGGGCGGGTCGTCCAACGCGGCGACCGTTTAACGCTCAGTTTAGAATTGGTTGACGCGCAGACGGAAAACGTCATTTGGAGTGACCAATACAATCGCGGACAGGCAGACCTCATTTCTTTGCAAAGCGAGATAGCGCGGGATATTTCAGACAAATTGCGGGTGAAACTATCGGGCGCGGACGAGCAAAAGCTGACGAAGAAATACACTGAGAATCTCGAAGCCTACAAACTTTATTTGCAGGGGCGTTTTTATTTGAACAAGCGCACGGCAAAAGATATTTGGAAATCAATCGAGTATTTTGAGCAGGCGATTGCCGTTGACCCGAACTACGCGCTCGGCTACGCCGGAATTGCCGATGCTCGCGCTCTGCTCTCGGTGTATCGCGGCGCGCCGCCGCATGAAACGAAGCCAAAAGCGAAAGAAGCCGCATTAAAAGCGCTGTCGCTTGACAAGGATTTAGCCGAAGCGCACGTCGCGCTCGGAACCATTTTGCACGATTACGATTACGATTTCGCCGGAGCGGAGCGTGAATTCAAACTCGCAATCGAACTCGACCCGAATTACGCGGCGGCGCATCAAAATTACGGCATTTTATTTTCTACTCTGGGCAGACACGAAGAAGCGCTTGCCGAATACCATCGGGCGTTGGAAATTGACCCGTTCTCGCTCATCTTTAATCGCGGATACGGCGAAAGATTGATCTACGCCCGCCGTTACGACGACGCAATCGCGCAATTGAAAAAAACGCTCGAAATGGATGCCGGTTTTGTGTCAACACACTACAGCCTCGCCGTCGCTTATCAGATAAAAGGCAACTATGCGGAAGCCGTCGAAGAGTTTGCCAAATTCCAAGAACTAACCGGCGAACCGCAAACCGCGGCAGCTATCAGAGAAAATTATGCCAAGAACGGTTGGCAGGGATTCTTGCGAATGATAACCGAAGAAGGTCTGCAATTTATTACGCCGTGGCATAACGTAGCGATATTTCACGCGGCGCTCGGCGATAAAGACAAAGCGTTTGCCGAACTGAACAAGTCTTACGAGAGGCGCGAATCTCTTATGCTTCGGCTCAAAGTTGATCCGCGCTTTGACCCTTTGCGCGACGACCCGCGCTATCAGGATTTACTGCGGCGCGTCGGTTTTCTGCAATAAAATTGAGTTATGAAAATCGAATCTGTAACGCTTGAAAGCAAATCGGTGCGGCTCGCGCCGTTAAAGCTCGAACACCTGTCGGAACTTTATGAAGCCGCGTCGGACGAATCGCTTTGGCTTTGGACGGCGAACGTTATCAAATCGAGAGAAGATATGCTGCGTTACGTCGAAACCGCGCTCGGCGAAGCGGCGCGAAAAGTTTCCGTGCCGTTCGTCACGATTGAAAAGTCTTCCGGCAAAATTATCGGTTCGACCCGTTTCGGAAACATAGACGCGAGAAACCGAAAAGCGGAAATCGGCTGGACGTGGATCAATTCGCAGTGGCAGCGAACGGCGATTAACACGGAAGCGAAACTTTTGATGCTGACGCACGCTTTTGAAACGTGGAACTGCGTGCGCGTCGAACTGAAAACCGATGTTTTAAATGAAAAGTCCCGCAATGCCATTCTCAGGCTCGGCGCGAAAGAAGAGGGAATTTTAAGAAAGCATTTAATTACCGATGCGGGTCGCTTTCGTGATACGGTTTATTTCAGTATTATTGATGCGGAGTGGCAAACGGTGAAAGTCGCTCTGCACGAGAAATTAAGGAGTTTTTATAAGTGAGTAAGTTTTTTTGTCTGGCAATTCTTCTGATTTACGCGGCGGGTTGTTCTTCATCCTCAAACGTCGCTCCATCTTCAAACGTCGCCGCGGTAAATGTAAAAAACGCTGAAACAAACAGCATCGTCAATCAATCAGTCGCTTCAGCGGTTAATCAAACCAGCGCGAACGCCGAAGTTCCAGTCAATGCCAACAAAATCGTCATTCAAAACTCAGCGATCAGTAAAGATAACGTAAGGAATTGGGACGCCAAAAAAGAAGGCGTCAAGGAAAACACGCCGATTGCCGGAAAAATTGAGGCAGCAACAACCGCTGCGCCGGACAATTCCGAGGTTTTAAGCCGGATGAACGCCAAAGGCGAGCCGGTTGAGACGCGCGTTTTCAAAAAACACCGAGTTTTGACAAAAGTGGAAAGAACCGATTTGAACAATCAAAGCATCAAGGTTCATCTGAAAAACGGAAAAGTCGTCAACTTGCCCGAAGGCACAGTCGAGAATTTTTTAACCGCCTCGGCTGACGACATTCTGAAAGCCGTCGGCGAAAATTAGTTTTGAAGTCTCAGGTCTTAGGTTTTAATACGTCTGGCTTGAAATCTGAAACTTCAAATCCAATCCGGTTATGGAAAAGTTCAGCATAATTTGTCCGTGTTGCGAGGCGACTTTAACGGTTGACGCGCAGACGGGCGCGATTTTAGCGCACGAGGAAAAGGCGAAAAAGCTCGGTTCGTTCGAGGATTTAAAGACTAATCTCGACCGGCAAAAGGAATTACGCGAAAATATCTTTGCGCAGGAAACGCAAGCGCAAAAAGACCGCCAGCGAATTTTGGAAGAAAAATTTCAAGAGGCTTTGAAACGCGCCGACACCGATTCGGACAAACCGTTTAAGAATCCGTTAGACTTAGATTGAGGAAGGCGAAAAAGCGGAAAAGTGAAAAGATGATAAAATTAATTTGAGCAATCGCCCTTTTACTTTTTCCCTTTAAACTTTTTCCACCTTTTGACTTTTTATCGTGGAAAAAAAAATTACCTGTTACTGTCAAAATTGTCGCGCGGCGAACACGGTCGGCGAAACGAGTTGTCGGCGGTGCGGAACTCGCTTGCTGCTCGTCGTGTTTCCGCAGTCGCTGAAATACGATACGAATTACGTGCCGTCGTTTTACGAAGACCATCTGCTCGAAAGAGTTTCGTTGCTTGAATTGCGGCTCGCGCAAGTAACCGAGCAGTTGGCGATGGCGTATGAATTTATCAGCCGCGAAGCGAAATCATTTCAGCGCGACCACGCTCTGCTCGAATCTTTTTTTGAAACGCTGCAAACCGTCAATCCCGATTTCTCGGAACTGCTCAGTCAAAAGACGCTCGAACACTTCGACGAGAAAAAAGAAAATCTGGCAGCGAAAAACAAAGAAGAAAAAATTCTCGACGAAATTTTCGCCGCGCACGACGGCGTAAAACAGATTGAACTTTTTTCTCATCTGGTCAAGGAAGGCGTCAAACTTCTCGGTGAAAACGAGGAAAAGCAGGCGTTCGGCAATCTCGAACGCGCTGCGCTGTTGTCGCCGAAAAACGTGCCGCTGCTCGTCTTCATCGCCGAAAATCTTTTTCGCGCCGACAAATTCGAACAAGCGAAAACAAATCTCGAAACGGCGTTTGAACTCGAACCGCAAAACGAAAAAGTTTTGCTGCTCCTCGGCGTCATCTGCGCCGAAGAAGCGGAGACGGAAAAAGCCAGAAAATACCTCAGCGTTTTGATCAATCATCCGAACAAAAATTTTTGCGTCAACTACATTTGGGGAATGCTGGCGGCTTTCGAGGCAAACTGGACTGAAAGCCTGGCGGCGTTTAAGCAGGCAGCCGAAGATGCGCCTTCGCCGGAAATTTTCTACTTAATCGGCTGCGTTTATTTCGAGCTTGGGCGAGGCGAAAACGCGCTGCGGTTTTTCCGGGAAGCCATTTCCTCTGACGCTAAATACGCCGATGCCTGGTTTATGCAAAGCGCTGTTTACGCCGCCGTCGGGAATGAAGAAGCGGCGAACAATTCGCGCGCCGCCGCGCTCGAAGCCAAAGAAGCGGGCGCGCAGTGTTTGGAGTTTTTGAAAAACAAAAAGCTGCCGAACGTGGAAACCGCTTTGCCGTTTGTTCATTTCAGAAAAGGAAAAAGTCATCTTTTAGGCAAAGGCTCGCTGCGTTTGACAAAATTTTTCCGCCAACGGGTTTATCAGGCAATCAAATAAAAAAGTGAACAAAGAAAAAATAATCGTCGCGCTTGACGTTGCCACTGCCGCCGAAGCGCGAAGCATCGTCGCAGAACTGCGCGGCGAAGTCGGCGCGTTCAAAATCGGCTTGCAACTTTTTACGGCGGCGGGCGCATCTTTTGTGCGTGAGGCGGTTGAGGCGGACGCGAAAATTTTTCTCGACGTGAAATTTCACGACATTCCGAATACGGTTGCCGAAGCCTCAAAGGAAGCAGCTCGGCTCGGCGTTTGGATGTTCAATATCCACGCGCTCGGCGGCGTGGAAATGATGCGGAGAAGCAGCGAGGCGGTGCGCGAAGTTTGCGAGCGTGAAAATCTGCTTCAGCCGAAAATCATCGGCGTTACGGTTTTGACCAGCGCAAATCGAGAAACGCTGAAAGAGATCGGAATCGAACGCGACACGCCGGAACAAGTTTTGAATCTGGCGCGGCTCGCGGCAAAATGCGGTTTGGACGGCGTGGTTGCTTCGCCCTTGGAAATCGAAACGATTCGCCAGGCGATTGATGAAAAAGATTTTTTAATCGTGACGCCCGGTATCCGAAAAGATGCGGCGACGCGGCAACGCGGCAACGCGGCGAGAGAAATCGAAGGACAAAAGACGAAGGAGGAACGACAAAATAAACTTGAAACTATTGACGACCAAAAGCGTGTAATGACGGCGAAACAGGCGGCTGCCGCAGGCGCAGACTACTTGGTCATCGGTCGCCCGATTTTGCAAGCCGAGGACAGAGCTTCAGCCGTGCGAGAAATTATTAGAGACATCGAAGCCGTCTGAGAAAAATTTTAATGAATTCCATAACTTTTCAAAACGCCGACCTCAAAAATATATTCGCGTTCGTCCGCACCCGTCTGCGGTTGATTGTTGCGCTGGCGTTGTTTTCGATTTTTGCGTCGAGTCTTTTCTACAATTTTCAGACTGGCTCGGCGCAAAATCAGCCGAAGATTCAGACGCTTCCCGCCACGCCGTTTCGTATCGGCGAACGGCTGACATACAACGTCTCGTTCGAGAACTTCAACAACGCCGCCTACGCCGAAATTTACGCCGTATCACGCGGCAGGCTCGGCGAAAAGGACGCGGTCGAGCTGCGTTCGAAAATCAAAACTAACGAACTGGTCAGCGCATTTTATCTCGTTGACGAAACGCGCACGACTTTTGCCGCGAGCGATTCGGGCTTGCCGCTCTACGTCCGCAAAATTTCCAACGTCGGGGTGACGCCAAAAGAAGTCATTAGTAATTTTACGGTTAATTCGACGGCGTATAACGATTTGCTGACGATGATTTACCAGGCGAGGAACGCGGGCGGCGCGGGAAGTTTTTCTTTTCAGGAAGACGACAAAATTTACAGCGCGATATTTCAAACGAGCGGCAAAAATGAAAAAATAAAAAATGAGGCGGGCGAGTTCGACACAAGCGTTTCAACCGTCCAAAGCGAATACGTAGCGGAGAAGGGCATCACGAATCTGCGCGTAAATTTCAGCACGGACGCGGCGCGAGTTCCCGTGTTGATTCGCTTTAAAACCGCCAAGGGCGACTTTCGCGCCGATCTCGCCAGCGTTCAAACAATTGAACCGGAAGCAGCGGCTGAACCAACGCCGACGCCGATTCAAATTGTGCGCCAAGCACCCGTGCCGCGTCCGACCGCGACGCCCACGCCTTATGTCAACAATGAACCGCTCGCGGCTGAACTGCCGTTCAAGCTCGGCGAAACTTTGGAATATCAAATCTCGACCGGCGGGCAGATGATCGGTTTCGTCACACTGCAGGCGAAGGAACGCAAACAATTTTCGGGTCAGGACAGTTTGCTGCTGACCGCCACGGTGACGGGAACCGAGCCGCGCCAGCAGATTTTTAAGCTAAACGACCAGATTCGAGCGCAGGTCAACCCGCTGTCGCTCGCGCCGCAGGATATTCAACTGAAATTAACCGGCGCGCTCGCGGCGTTTAATCAGCAGGTTTTTTTCGATCAGCGAACCGGAACGGCGACGAGCAACAAGGGGAATCAAATAGAAATTCCCGTCGGCACGCACAGCATTTTGTCGCTCGCCTACGCGGTTCGCTCGTTTAATCTGAAACCGAGCAAAGATTTGACGAATCCGGTGAACGATACGCGCGTCGCGGTTTTTATCGGCGACAAAGCATATGTTTTAACTTTGCGACCGTCAAACGCGGACATCATCAATTTACGCGGCGAAAAAATTTCGGCGCAGCTCGTCTCGGTGAACACGGGCAATCAGAGCATTGACCAATACGGTTTGCGCGTCTGGCTCAGCAACGACGACAAACGCGTTCCGCTTCGTTTAATGTTCGGGAATTATCAAGCCGATTTGATTTCCGAGAAGCTGATTCCGCCCAAGTAATCCTAAGTTTTAACTGTCGAATCAAAAACATTTACCGCGAAACAAAAAGGAAGTCGCACGAGAAATCTTTGTCGCTTTCTCCGCGTTTTCTGATGAGACCTTGCTATGCCGCGGCATTGCACCGAGTAAA
>CADCUR010000021.1:0-3085 GCA_902805935.1 uncultured Pyrinomonadaceae bacterium | reverse complement strand
GAGCATCTTTAAAAAAAACGTGTTGAAATTGAAATTTATTTTCAATTCACATACAATTCTTAGTATCAGTAAATTTAAAGTCTTTGCCAATCAAACAATGAATTTAACGAATATGCCAAATGGCGAAAGCGCCAAAGTAACAGCAGTCAACGGAAACAATCAAATAACCAGACGCTTGATGGAAATGGGCGTCGTGCCGGGCGTGTCGGTCAGGATGATAAAATCCGCGCCGTTCGGCGACCCTTTGGAAATCCGTGTGCGCGGTTATCATCTGGCGATGCGAAAAAGCGAAGCTGACCAGATAGAAGTTTCCGGTCCCGAATCCAAAGTTCCAGGTTTCAAACCCTAAGTTTCGAGTGAGCGATGAATCCGAAAATTATCAATGCGACGGAAAGGCACTCGGAAGCAGACAAAGAAAAATCGCTAATCCGAAATCGCAAATCCGAAATCGTCGTCGCGCTGGCGGGCAATCCGAACGCGGGAAAAACGACGCTTTTTAACGCTCTGACGGGTTTGCGGCAAAAGGTCGCCAATTATCCAGGCGTTACGGTCGAACGCAAGGAAGGCGTTTGGAAATTAAACGACGGTGCCGCGGCGCGCCTTATTGATTTGCCCGGACTTTACAGTTTGGATGCGACCTCTTTCGACGAACAAATCGCCCGCGATGTTTTGACCGGAAAACTCGCCGGCGTGCCGCAGCCGGACGCGATTATCGCCGTCGTTGACGCGACCAATCTCGAAAGAAATCTCTATCTCGTTACGCAGCTTCTCGAATATAAAATCCCTGTTGTCGTCGCCCTGACAATGGTTGACGCTGCCGAAAAACAAAGCCTCGAAATCAATACGAAAAAACTTTCCGAGCTGCTCGGCGTTCCGGTGGTCGAAGTGACGGCGGCGCAGAAAAAAGGCATTGACGAACTCGCCGAAGCCGTCCAAGCGGCGGAGGAGTTTCAGGTTTCAAATTTCAGATCTCAAGCTGACCCGACCAACTCCGAAGCGGAAGATTTGAAAACCGACGCTTCGGAAATCTTCGCGCGTTACAATTTTATTTCCGATGTTTATCAAGAATCGGTCAAACATATACAGACGGAAGAGCGCGGTTTTTCGGAAAAAATTGACCGCGTTTTGACGCACAAATTTTTCGGGCTGGTTATTTTGGCGGCGATTCTGCTGCTCGTGTTTCAGACGATTTTTTCGTGGGCGAATCTGCCGATGGATTTGCTCGAATCGGGTTTCGGTGCATTGGGAGATTTCGCGCGGGTGAGCCTTCCCGAAGGTCTTCTGAGCGATTTGATCGTGGACGGCGTAATTGCCGGAGTCGGCGGCGTGCTGGTTTTTCTGCCGCAGATTCTTCTTTTATTTTTGTTCATCTCGATTCTCGAAGACACGGGTTATATGGCTCGCGCGGCGTTTCTGCTCGACAAACTGATGAGCAAATTCGGGCTGCACGGCAAAGCATTTTTGCCGCTGATGTCGAGTTTTGCCTGCGCGATTCCCGGCATTATGGCGACGCGCACGATTGAGAATCCGAAAGACCGTTTAGCGACGATTATGATCGCGCCGTTTATGTCGTGTTCGGCGCGTCTGCCGGTTTACGCCTTGATGATTGCGACATTTTTCGCTGGTCAAACTGTTTTCGGATTCGTTTCCTTGGGCGCGGTTTTGATTTTGGCGATGTATGCGCTCGGCATCGTGACGGCGATTATCGTCGCGTGGATTTTGAAACGCACTTTACTGAAATCCGCCACGCCGCCGTTTGTGATGGAACTGCCGCCGTATCGTCTGCCGAATGTGCGGAACGTTTTGCAGAGTATGTTCAACAACGGCTGGGAATTTCTCAAACGCGCCGGAACGGTGATTTTGGCGATTTCGATTATTTTGTGGGCGCTCACGGCGTTTCCGCGTTCGGCTGACGGCGACGCATCCCAGGCAATCAGCCAGAATCAAATTGCGCCGGGCGCTCAGGAACCGCTCAATCAAATCACCACCGGCGACGAAAGTTGCGGCTGCAGTTTGCCGGACGAAGCGCATATTGCCGAAGCCGAACAAAAAGCCGCCGAAGCGAAACAGGGCGCAGCGCTCAGAAACAGTTATGCCGGACGGCTTGGACATTTTATCGAGCCAGTCATCGCGCCGCTCGGTTTCGACTGGAAAATCGGCGTGGCGCTGATTGCTTCTTTTGCGGCAAGAGAAGTTCTGGTTTCGACTCTTAGTATTATTTACAACGCGGGCAAAGACGGAAACGAAGAATCCGAGAATTTGATTCAAGCCGTCAGCGACGCCAAACGAGACGACGGCACGCCTGCCTGGACGCCTTTAACCGCTGTTACTTTAATGGTGTTTTTCGTTTTGGCGATCCAATGTATGTCAACGGTGGCGGTCGTTCGGCGCGAAACGAACTCGTGGAGGTGGACGATTTTTATGGTCGTTTATATGACCGCGCTGGCTTATGCGGCGGCATTTCTGACGTTTCAGGGCGGGAAATTATTGGGATTCGGTTAGTTAAATGACTGATTTCAAATGACGAATTACAAATCAAAGATTCTTGTTTTTCTTTCGTAATTCGTAATGCAAAGATTATGGATTTTCAAAACATATTGGTGGCGATAATCATTTCGGCGGCGCTGCTTTACATCGGGCAAATAGTTTGGCGCAAGGCGAAAGCGTTTTCGCCGAAATCTTCGTGCGGCGCGGGTTGCGGCTGCGCCGGCAAAACAAAACAAAAAATGTAGGAAAGCCGAAAATTTTTCAGCTTTCCTACACTCGGCTCGTTTACAAGTACCTGAATTATTTCGCTTTCTTTTCAAAAACGCTCAGGTGTACGTCTTCGAGTTTCTTTCTGCCTTCCGTCTCGCTCATCATGACTAAATTCGTACGGGCTTTCCAGAATCCGGCTTCAACTTTCTGTTGCAGAAAATAAGTTTTCCCGGCTTCCACCGTCAAAGCCAAGTAATCTTGATTTTCCGACTCCGAACAAATGTAATGTTCGCCCGGCTCAAGCGGGAAAAAGAAATAAGTTTTGCCGGATTCTGGAAAGCCCGTACGAATTTAGTCATGATGAGCGAGACGGAAGGCAGAAAGAAAC
>CADCUR010000020.1:362-11762 GCA_902805935.1 uncultured Pyrinomonadaceae bacterium | reverse complement strand
CCCGTCACCGCACCGGCAGCATCCTTAACATTACCTGAAATTCTGTCACCCAATCCACCGGCTTCGTCTCTTATTGTTCCGTCGTTGTTCATTTTAATAATCTCCTTAGTCACTTTTTTAATTTATGATTTTGACTCAGCTTAAAAAGCTATGCTTTGGTCTTGAGCAAGCAGTGTGCCATTTAACCGAACAATCAATAAAACAAAGATTATGCTTGGTTTGGTAATAACCCGAACAGACAGCAGTTGGTTATGGTGTTCTGTTTTCAAACATAATTTTTTGTTCGTCTTTATTACGGACAAATAATATAATCTAAAGTCGTGAACAACAGTTTTGAAAAAGTCCGTGAGCTGCTGAAACTCGAAGCCAGCGCTATTGAGCAAGCGGCAAAGCGTCTCGAAAAACCGGTCGTCGAAAAAGCCTTCGAAATTCTCGACAATTGCGCGGGCAAAATAATCGTCATCGGCATCGGTAAATCCGGCGTTATCGCCCAGAAAATCGCGCAGACTTTGACCAGCACCGGGACAATCGCCATTTTTCTGCATCCATCAGACGCACTGCACGGAAGTTTGGGAGTTATTACGAGCGGCGATGTCGTTATCACTCTCAGCAATTCAGGTGAAACCGACGAGATTCTACTTCTTTTGCCCGCCCTAAAAACTAGACGAATTTGCCTGATTTCGATTGTCGGAAACGTCAACTCAACGCTCGCGCGGCAGTCCGACGTAGTTCTGGATTCGTCGGTTGACCAAGAGGCGTGTCCGCTCAATCTCGCGCCGACTTGTTCGACGACCGTCGCGCTGGCAATCGGCGACGCGCTGGCGATGACCTTAATGGAAGCGAAAAATCTGACCGCCGAAGATTTCGCTGCTAATCACCCAGCCGGACGATTGGGAAAGCGTCTAACCTTAAAAGTTTCAAATCTGATGCACGACAGCCCAAACGTCGCCGCCCGCGCGGGCTGGCTCGAGGTCGTCAAAGCCATTTCCAAATATGCACTCGGAGCGGTTAACGTCGTCGGCGAAACGGGGAATCTCATCGGCATTGTTACCGACGGCGATTTGCGGCGCACGATTGAGCGAACCGCGCCGGAAAATTTCTCGGATTTAACCGCCGAACAGATGATGACGAAAAATCCGACGACCGCCGCGCCGGAGATGCTCGCTTACAACGCGCTGCAACTGATGGAAAATCGCCCGATGCAAATTTCAGTCTTGCCGGTTGTTGACGAGCGGGGAATTTGCGTCGGGCTTCTGCGCCTGCACGACGTTGTCAGAAGCGGTTTATAATTTTCAATGTTTTTAGAGGAAACGGTAAATCCCATTTGGTCGGTCTAATGCTGTTGAGATTTTTTAAGAGAACAATAATAAAGATGACGAAAAAAATTTTAGGGCTGATTTTTTTAGTTTTAATCGGCGTTTCTCTGGCTAAAGCGCAGACGGCGGAAGTTTCGGTGGCGCTCAACGAACGGTTTTTCGACGCGCTGCTCGACGCGATTTTCAAAAACTTTAACGCGCCGGAATTTCCGCTGGCGAAAAACAATTCGGAATTCAAGATACAAGATTCTGCATTCAGGGTTCGCAGCGGGGGATTGCCCGCTGCCTCGTTTCGGAAAATAAATTTTACAGTTAAAAACGAAGCTAGATTTGAAACTCTAAGTACTGAATCCGAGATTTTCGATTACAAACCGTCTGTTTGTAATCAGACGATTCGTCTGCGGCGCGAGATTGGCGATGTAAAAACAGCCGTCCGGTTTCGTGAAGGAAAAATTTATGCCCCGATTGCGTTCAACGGTGCATACAATCCGCCGCTCATCGGCTGCATTGATTTTCAAGGTTGGGCGGAAACGCAGATTGATCTCGAATACGACCGTCAGAACCGAAAGCTCATCGGGCGGGTGCGCGTCATAAGCGTTAACCTCGGCGGCGTAACGAATTTGGCGAGCGGCATTTTATCGCGTCTCGTGCAAAGCTCGATTGATAAAAAAATCAATCCGATCGAGATTATTCAAATTGATAAACTCTCCTTTACCGTCCCTGTTCAAAACGCTGGCGGTTCTCTAAAAATGAGAGCGTCCGGCGTTCGACACGAAATCAATAACGGCGTTCTCAATGTTTATATCGCTTACGAATTTCTAAAGTGAAAAGGTGAAAAAGTAAAAAAGTGAAAAAGTTGATTTGAGCATAGTCAATTCGCTTTTTCACTCTTTCACCTTTTCACATTAAAAACTCCGATGATGAAAACAAATTCATCATCGGAGGATATGCGCCGTGTTTATATTTTTAAGAAATATACCGCCTCGGCGTTGAGTTTAAACGGCTTTTTAATAAAGAGCGAGGGAGCCGAGCGGCGTGTCGCCCGTATCGCCGAATCTTTGTCCGCCGATTTGTCCCGGAAATAGAGAACTGACGAAATAGAAAGTTTGGTTGCTTTCTCTCCAGACACAAATGTCGTGTCGTCCGTCGCCGTCAAAATCGCCGCGCACCGGAACGTCCAAATCCGTAAAAGCCGGATCAGCGAGACCGAACGAGGTGGCGGTAACCGTAGTGTTTTGCGAATTGCCGATATACCAAACCGCATTTGCGCCTTGAGTTTCACGCACCGCCACAAAATCGGCTCTACCGTCGCCTGTGTAATCGTCCGGGGCAACGCTGAAGTCGGTGTTGTAGTTGCCGAAACTGCGCGTAATCACGCCGGCGCCGGTCAGAGCGTCGCCGATGAAATAGTTGACAATCGTTCCAGCCGCGTTGCGGGTCAGATAAATCAACTCGTCGCGTCCGTCGCCATTAAAATCCGCACCGGGGAAAACTGCCGGACCGGTTTGTCCGGTTACAGTTCCGAAAGTAACAGCCCGGGCTGTATTGCTGACGCTGCCTAAAATATACCAAACCAAATTGCCGCCTACGACGCGCACGAGCGTGTAATCGGTTTTGCCGTCGCCGTCGTAATCGCCCTGCGCGCCCGGAACATCCGTTGCGCCGTTGCCAAATTGAATGGCGCGGTTAAGAGTAATGCCGCCCGTGCCGAGCGGAAAATTGCCAACATAGAAAACCGCGTTCGTGTCACGCCAAACGGTCGGGTCTGATTTCGAGTCGCCGACATAATCGCCGACGGTAATATCGTCGGTAGCCAGACCGAAATCGAAATCGCGTCTGAACGCCGCGCCGGGAGCCGTTGGCGCCGGATTTTGCAGCGTTTTCCATCTAATCGGACCGCCGGTAGTAATTTGCAGCGTCGTCCAGTCGGTTCGGTTATCGCCGACAAAATCGTTTAATCGGGTGGTTGCCGTTTGAGCATCCGCGATGCTCGCGCCCGACAAAATCACAATCATCGCAAAGGCGAAAACGGTAAAAAGTGAGCGCGGATTTTTCGTGTTTTTTCCTAGAAACATTTTTTCCCTCCTCCAAGGTTGTAAAGATAGACGTAGAACCTCAGCCAAGGAAATTAAATTAGCGGGTAGATTTAATTAAATCGCCGTCGGCTGAAAATAAATTTGCTGAATGTCAAATTCTAAATAAAATTACATTGTTTCCCGACGCAATGTCAACACAATTTGAGCGCAACAAGAGTTTTCGATGCTAACTATATTAAAAATACATTTCGTTTCCCGCCGCACGGTTTTTCCGCAAAAACCGCCAAATAACGTTCACACTAATTTGTCAGTCAAACTCACCGCGTTCTAAACTGAGGAATATGAATTTGCCTCTGGTCGCCATCATCGGTCGCCCGAACGTCGGAAAATCTACATTGTTTAATCGTTTGACGGGCAGCCGTAAATCAATCGTCGGCGACGAGCCGGGCATTACGCGCGACCGAATTTACGGCGAGGTCGAGTGGAAGGCGCGCAGTTTCGCGCTGGTTGACACGGGCGGCATCGTGCCGGACGACGACGCGATTATTCCCGCCAATATCTTCAAACAAGCCGGACGCGCCATCACCGAAGCACAGGCGATAATCTGGGTCGTGGATTCACGCGCCGGAGCAATTCCGCTTGACGAGGAGATCGGCGTCCTTTTGAGAAACATCGGTAAACCCGTTTTCATCGCGGCGAATAAAGCCGAGTCGAAACGAGTCGAAGAGGAAGCCGCAGAGTTTTATAAATTCGGATTTGAACTCGTCCCCATCTCAGCCGAACACGGCAACGGCATCGGCGATTTGCTCGATGCGGTTTACGAAGTCTTGAGCTTTGAAGAAGAAACTGAAGAAACCGAGCAGACGGAAATCAAACTGGCGATCATCGGTCGTCCGAACGTCGGCAAATCTTCGCTGTTAAATAAAATTCTCGGCGAGGAACGAGTCATCGTCTCGCCGATTGCCGGAACGACGCGCGACGCGATTGATACGGAACTGACGGTTGACGGGCAAAAGTTTACGTTGATTGACACGGCGGGCATCCGGCGCAAAGGCAAGACGACCGAGATGGCGGAAAAACTCTCGGTGATTATGGCGCGCAAATCTCTGGAACGCGCCGACGTAGCGATTTTGTTGATTGACGCGATTGAAGGTTTTGCAAATCTCGACGCGAACATCGCCGGCTACGCGCTCGATTCGGGCTGCTCGCTCATTATCGCCGTCAACAAATGGGACGCGATTGAGGAAAAGGAAACAAATACGGCAAACGACTTTGAAAAAAATCTGCGCTATAAAATGAAGTTTCTCGACTGGGCGCCAATTATCACAGTTTCGGCTTTGACCGGACAGCGCGTGAATAAAATTCTGCCGATTGTCCAAAGAGCCAACGAAGCGAGAAACCGGCGCGTGCCGACCGCTAAACTCAATCAATTTTTTGAAGAAAATGCGATGCAGCCGAAAGTCGGCGGCGGCAACGCGCCCGGCAAAGGCGGCAATGTTCGACTGCACGTGCAATACATCACGCAAGCTGGGCTTCGACCGCCGATGTTCGTCATCTTTACTTCGGGCGGCGCGAGCAGCAAGGGCGGACTTCATTTTTCTTATTTGCGTTATATCGAAAACCGTCTGCGCGAATCGTTCGATTTTTTCGCCACGCCGCTTCGTTTGAAGGAAAAGCACAAAACGAAGAAAAAATAAATTAGAGCGGAAATCGTTTTGCTTTTAGTCAGACAAATTCTGCTCGCCATTTGCGTTCTCGCCGGAATCGGCAGAATGCTCGACCTCCTAATCAAATTACATCCAAGAATAATTCATAGTTTGAAATTCGTAATTGTTTTATGAAACCGATTGATTGGAAAGTGACCGCGCAAGACGGCGAAGCGCGGACGGGAATTTTGCGAACCAGACGTTCGATTATCGAAACGCCTGTTTTTATGCCGGTCGGCACGCAAGGCACAGTCAAGGGCGTGCGTTTTGAATGGCTCGAAGACGAGATGGACGCGCGCATTATTCTCGGCAACACTTATCATCTGTTTCTACGTCCGGGCGCGGAGATTATTCGTAAACTCGGCGGGCTTCATAAATTTACAACCTGGAATCGTTCGCTGCTGACCGATTCGGGCGGCTTTCAAGTTTTCAGTCTGACCGATTTACGAAAATTAAACGAAGAAGGCGTAGAGTTTCGCTCGCATCTCGACGGCGATAAAAAGTTTCTCTCGCCGGAAATTTCGATGGAGATTCAAGCCGCTTTGGGTTCGGAAATCGTGATGGTTTTCGACGAATGCACGCCCGGCGACGCGGGCGTCGAGGCGACGAGAAAAAGTTTGGAGATGACGGCGCGCTGGGCAGAGCGGTCGAAAAATCGTTTCGACGAATTGCAGAATACGGGAATGGATACGGGATTTTTGTCAGATTCCGAATTCAGAAATTCGGATTGCGGATTGGCGTTTCACGAAAACGAATCCCAAATCCCAAATCCAAAATCTCAAATCGCCCTCAGCGGTCGGCAGGCGTTGTTCGGAATTGTTCAGGGCGCGGGGCATTTAGATTTGCGAAAGGAAAGTTTAGAGAGAACGACGGAAATCGGCTTCGACGGTTACGCCATCGGCGGCTTGAGCGTCGGCGAGGAAAAATCCGTGATGTATGACGTTATCGAATTTCTCGCGCCGCAAATGCCAAAGGACGCGCCCAGATATTTGATGGGCGTGGGAACGCCGGAAGATTTAATCGAAGCGGTTCGGCGCGGCGTGGATATGTTCGACTGCGTGCTGCCGACGCGTAACGGTCGGACGGGCGGCGCGTTCACCTCAGCCGGAAAAATAAACATCCGCAATGCGCAATACGCGACAGACGTAGAGCCGCTCGATGTGCGGTGTCCGTGCTCGGTTTGCCGCCGTTATTCAAAAGCCTATCTGCGGCATCTTTACCAAGCGAAAGAGATGCTCGCGGCGACTTTGATTTCGCATCACAATCTCGCGTTCTTTCTCGACTTAATGCGGCAAATCAGGCAGGCAATCAAACTCGGTAATTTCGCCGAATTTCGGCGTGAGTTTTTAAGCCGAATAAGCAATAATTGAAAAATTATGAATCCGTCAAAGAAATGCTCGCGGACGATTTACAGCGAGTTTTAAGCGATTTACAAAAAGGTTTGCGAAGCAAAAAACACAGAGACTTTACCGGACGATTTAATAAACAATAGCCGGTCGGCTTTGATAAATTTCGATTCGTTTGTAATAATGGCTGTTTTCCGCATACATTAATAATAGTAATGAATTTTGTTTTATTTTATTTTCAGGGCGAAGGCGGCGGAAGCGCGATTTTTACATTCCTGCCGTTCATCATTGTTTTCGCTATTTTTTATTTTCTCGTAATTCGCCCGCAGCGACAGCAGCAAAAAGACTTGCAGGCGATGATCGCCGAATTGAAAATCAACGATGAAGTCGTGACCAACGGCGGCATCATCGGCAAAATCAAAGAGATTCGAGAAACAAGTTATATTATTCAAAGCGCTGATAAATCCTTTCTTGAAATCGCGCGCACGGCGGTCATCGGAAAACGCCCGGAGACGAAATAATTTGCCAGCGGTTAATTGTTTGTAGTTGATTGAAAATCCTTTTTCCGGCAATCAACAGAAAACCGTTGTCGGTTAACCAAATTTTATGAAAAACAGCAGTTTATGGATTAGAACGGCAATCATCGCCGCCGTCACATTAATTGGAATTTACTTGGTCATCGGTCCGCGCGGCGCGATTGACGCGAACGATTTCACCTGGCAAGGCATAAAAAACAACGTCTCGGAAAACATCAACCTCGGTTTGGATTTGCGCGGCGGCTCGCAATTGGTGATGCGCGTCAAGACGGACGATTATTTGCGAACATTAACCGAAAACAATCAAAACGCCGCCGTTCTTGCCGCTCAGGAAGCGCAGCTGCCCGTCGCCGACGGTTCGTTCGTCGCGGAAAATAATAATTATCAAATAACGCTTAATTTGACCGACCCCGCGCAGGCGCAAGCGGTGATTGACGCCGTTAAGCAAAAAGTTGATTTCAGCGGCTGGACCGAAAGCACGAACGGCAATCAGATAAACTGGACGCTGCCGGTCGCGGCGCAAAAAGTTTTAGCCGCCCAAGCCGTGACGCAGGCGGAGCAAATTATCGAAAGCCGTATTAATGCTTTCGGCGTCAAAGAGCCGACGTTCGCCAGACACGGCGCGACCGATTCGGGACAGCTTCTGCTTCAGATGCCGGGCGTTGACGACCCGGAACGAGTCAAAGAACTTATCGGTAAAACGTCGAAACTGGAGTTGATGAAAATCGTCGGTCCGCCGAATCCGTCGCCGGTGCAGACTTACCCGACCCAAGAAGCGGCTCAAGCATCAATCGCCGGCGCGCCGAATCGCAGAGTTCTGGTTTACACCGACCGCGATGCGCCGCTGCCTGCCAGCCCGAATCAGCCGGAGCCACCGAAACAATATGTCGTCGTGGAAACCCCGGCGGTTGTTGACGGCAACGAACTGCGCGACGCGGCGGCGGT
This sequence comes from uncultured Pyrinomonadaceae bacterium, assembly GCA_902805935.1. GTDB lineage: Bacteria > Acidobacteriota > Blastocatellia > Pyrinomonadales > Pyrinomonadaceae. The sequence goes on along the minus strand of CADCUR010000020.1, from coordinate 3,877 downwards.
TTCGCGCACGGGCAACGACAGCGATTATCAAATTTCATTTTCGTTCAAACCGAACGGGGCGCAAAAATTCGGCGATTGGACGGGAAAAAATATCGGCAATTATATGGCGGTGGTTTTAGACGAGGAAGTAAAATCCGCCGCTTATATCAAATCGCAGATTTTCGATTCGGGCGAAATCTCCGGCAGATTTACTAAAGCGACCGCCGAAGATTTGTCGCTGACTTTGAAGTCCGGCGCGCTTCCTGCGGAAATCGAATATCAGGAAGAGCGCACGGTCGGACCGAGTTTGGGCGCCGATTCGATTCGCGCCGGAGTCGCGGCTTCGGTCGCCGGTTTGATTTTCATCGTCATCTTTATGCTCATCTATTATCGCGGCGCGGGCGTCAACGCGGTCATCGCTTTGATTCTGAATATGCTTTTGACGCTCGCGGGACTTATCGTGCTGGATTCAACGCTGACGTTGCCCGGCATCGCCGGACTTATTTTGGGAATCGGGATGGCGGTTGACTCGAACGTGCTTATTTTTGAAAGAATGCGCGAAGAATTGCGCGCCGGAAAATCCGTCGCCAAATCGGTCGAGCAGGGATTTGACCGCGCGTTTATCACTATCGTTGACACGCACATCACGACGATTCTCTCGTCGGTTATTCTTTATATGTTTGGTTCGGGTCCGATTCGCGGTTTCGCCGTTACCTTGATTTTAGGATTGCTGATCAATCTTTTCTCGGCGGTCTTCGTCTCGCGCACGATTTTTATGTGGTTGCTCGAACGCAATCCGAATATGAAAAAGTTAAGTATTTAGGGATTTGCGATTTTCGGTTTGTCGTTGATTTCAAACACCAATCTTTTTTAAGTTGGACTAAAGTCAGAAACTCAAGGGCGGAATAAAATAGCAAATTGAAAATCGAAAATATAAAAGAATGTTTCAAATTTTTCCAAATATCAATGTTGATTGGATGGGCTGGCGAAAGCCTTTGATTGCGGTTTCCATTCTGCTACTGCTTGCCGGTTTGATTTCAGCCGTCGGGCGGCAACTGACGCCCGGCGGAACGAATGCGTTTAATCTCGGCGTGGATTTTCAGGGCGGAACTTTTATTACTGCCAAGTTTCAGGGTCAAAAACCTTCGGAAGACGCGATTCGCCAGGAGCTGCAAAACGTCGGCGTCAGCGAAGCGGTCATCCAAGCCTCGACCGATAAACAGGACGAGGTTTTGATAAAAGTTCCCTTAATCGAAGGCGACGCGGCAAATCAAACGGCTGAAGACGCTGCGAGCCAAAACGCTGCCAACACCAATCAATCAACTGACCCGAGCGCTCAAATCGCGGCAGAAAATCAAGCGCAGAATAATTTAGTCAACGCCGGACGCAACAAAGTTCGAGAGGCGCTCAATACGTTTGGCAAAGAAGCCGAAGGCACGACGGCTCTAACTGATGACCCGAACGCCGCTTACAAAATCGTCGGCACCGATTACGTCGGTCCGGTCGCCGGTGAACAGCTTCGCAATCAAGCGGTTATCGCTACGCTTCTGGGTTTGGTCGGCATTTTATTATTCATCGCCTTTCGATACGATTGGACGTATGCGGCGGGCGCGGTCATCGCCGTCTTTCACGATGTGTTGATAACGCTCGCGTTCTTTTCCATTTTTCAATGGGAAGTCAGTTTAACGGTGCTTGCCGCGCTTTTGACTTTGGTCGGTTTCTCGGTCAACGACTCGATTGTTATCTTCGACCGCATCCGCGAAAATTTAAGGTTGTATCGTGACCGTTCGCTTTACGCTTTGACGAATCAATCAATCAATCAAACGATGTCGCGCACGATTGTCACGAACGGTCTGGTGTTTCTTTCGGTTCTCGCGCTAGTTCTGTTCGGCGGCGAAGTTCTGCGCGGATTTTCGCTCGCGCTGTTCGTCGGCTGTATTACCGGAACTTATTCGACTATCGCCATCGCCAGCCCGATTGCTATCTGGTGGCAGGACAAACTCGGCGCGGCGGAAGTAAAGCGAACCGATGTGCAGAAGACCGAGCAATTGGCTTCGGCTTCGAGGCGTTCGGTTTCGCGACGACCAATTGCGCGTTAAAATATTTTTACCGTACAGATGCTTTCGGCGGCGGCTGAAATGTTTGTCAAAGATTTTACGATTTTCTTAAAAAACCGGCAGTTTTTTCTTGACTTTATGCGAGTAAGGTTTTAGACTTCAAAACGTTGCTGGTCAATTAAATATCTGGTATCTGCTTTTTTTCCGGTTCGTTAAATCAGCGTCGGGGAATCTTGTAGAACTTCTGTGTCTGATGACCGGCACGAGTCCGACATTAATCCCGCGCCGAACGACAGAAAGTTTATAACGTGTAAGAAAGCTGGTTTATCCGAGATGCAATCGTTGAAGGTTTTGAAACGATTACAACTGGAATTTATATTTATATCATCTATGCAATTAAATGAGATTTCGTAACTGACAAGACCCGATTGGCACCGGAAAGCAGGGAGGAAAATAAAGATGTTAGATCAATTAGTCGAATCGAAAAATAATGCGGGCGAAAACACCCGGCGAAGCGGTTTTCTGTTAACTACCTTCGTAATTATGACTTCTATTTTAGTCGGCGGATGGATGTATAGTCTTTTCGCAAAAGATTACGGACTCGGTTCGGGAGATTTGGAATTATCTGAGCTGGTCGCGCCCGTTCCGATGGCTGAAGAAGAACCGCCGCCGCCCGAGCCGGAACAGCCGAAGCAAGAACAGCAGAAAGCGGCGCCGAACGCCGACGTTCGCAAAGAAGTTTTTCAAGCGATGGAAGAATCGCCGCAAGTGCCGGATAAAGTCAGCGTCGAGAAACAAACTATTCCGGCACGGCGTCCCAATGTTTTGACTTTGAAAGGCGATCAGAATATAAGTGCGAATAACGCGGTTGATTCCAGTTACCGCGGTCCGGTCAGCACAGACGGAAAAGGCGTTCCTGGTCCGGGCGGCGTTCCGAACAGCGGAAATGAGGAAGGCGGAGCTAAACCGCCGCCACCGCCACCGCCGCCGCCGCCAGCACCTAAACCGGCTGTGCCGAAGAAAATTTCCGGCGGGGTTCTAAACGGTAAGGCGACAAGTTTACCGAAACCTCCGTATCCAGCAGCGGCGCGAGCCGTCCGCGCTTCTGGCGCGGTTAATGTTCAAGTAACAATCAGCGAAAGCGGTAGCGTCGTTTCGGCAAGCGCCGTATCGGGTCATCCGCTGCTTCGTCAGGCGGCTGAACAAGCGGCGCGAAGCGCGAGATTCGCACCGACTCTTTTGTCGGGACAAGCAGTTTCGGTAACCGGCGTTATCGTTTACAACTTTGTTCCGTAAACGAGCGCACAAAATCGGGTGAAGTGAAAAATGGCTTCACCCGATTCGAGTAAAATCTGCAATTATAATTTTCGATTTCTTTTGGAGGATAAATCATGACTTTTTTAGTTAGCTTTTTGAGCTTTTTTTTAATGTTGACCGGCGAAGGGAAAGTTTCCTTCGGTTTTTACGATATCGCCAGGA
>CADCUR010000020.1:0-352 GCA_902805935.1 uncultured Pyrinomonadaceae bacterium | reverse complement strand
GTATTGAGCGCTGGCTGACTTATAACAAAGCCAAACAACAATCCAGACAATATGCCCCGAAAGTGGCGCAGGCGTTGAAAAACAGCAACATTGACGAAGCTATCAACATCAGCGACAGACATAAAGATTCGCATTTGGCGATGGTTGTTTCATCGGGGTTAAAAGAATTTGCCGCGCATCAGGGCAACACCGATATTTCCGGCGAGGAAATGGAAGCCTCGAAACGCGCTTTGCAGCGGGCGATTGCTGTTAAAACAGCCGAATTAAAACGCGGTCTGGCAGGTCTCGCCACGGTCGGTTCGACGGCTCCGTTCGTCGGATTGTTCGGCACGGTGGTCGGCATCATCGGCGC
>CADCUR010000019.1:11443-11836 GCA_902805935.1 uncultured Pyrinomonadaceae bacterium | reverse complement strand
AGAGTAAAAGAGTATTCAACCGGACTGCTTCAAGTATTTTATGGCGCGAGAAAAACGGATGACGAATCAACAGGCATTGAAGCGACTGGTATGCGTGGTCGAAACGCTCGCTGCCAAGCCGAGTGGCACCAGTCTTTTGAGAGATTCGCGGCAGGTATGGCGTTGCAGTGTCGTAGGTATACTCGAATTCTCGCCTCGAAGAATTAGAAAAAAATGACCTGCAAAAAGCGAGAATCGTCGAACTCAAATACTTCGGCGGCTTGGCGGTCGAAGAAACCGCCCAAGTTTGGCGCGTCGTAAATCACGGTCAAACGCCACTGGCGAGCGGCGAAAGGCTGGCTCTACGACAGGCTTAAAACGGAAAATTAAGTTAATCTCCTGCCGTTTATTTTT
>CADCUR010000019.1:0-11433 GCA_902805935.1 uncultured Pyrinomonadaceae bacterium | reverse complement strand
GTGCTGCTTTCCACTTCTTTTTTTCGACGTTGATACGAATCCTTGTTTAATTTCCGCGTTACTGTTTGAAGCCGAAATTTATTGTTCCGGCTAACAAATCAAAAGGAGTTTTTAAAAATTATGAATATGAATATTCGTCCCGTCGCGCCCGCCGACAGTGAATCAATCGGGCAAATTCTTTATAACGCTTTTTGCGGAATCGCCGACCGCCACAATTTTCGCCACGATTTTCCTTCCGCCGAAGCTGCGGTTCAAATGGCTCGGATGCTGTCAAACAGCCAAGGAGTTTACGGCATCGTCGCCGAAGAAAACGGAAAAATCGTCGGCTCGAATTTTTTATGGGAGCAAAACGAAATCGCCGGCGTCGGACCGATCACGATTGACCCGGAAAAACAGTCAAGCGGCGTCGGCAGACGACTGATGCAAGCCGTCATCGAACGCGGGAAAGGCACGCGCGGCATTCGCCTTGTGCAGGACGCTTTCAACACGGCTTCGATGTCGCTTTACGCGAGCCTTGGTTTCGACGTGAAAGAGCCGCTCGTCATTATGGAAGGAAAAATCAAAGACGAAGTGCCGGAAAATTTTGAAGTTCGTCCGCTCGGAGAAAAAGATTTCGCGGCTTGCGCCGAATTGTGCCGCCGCGTTCACGGTTTCGACCGGAACAATGAAATCGAGCGGATGATTCAGATGTTTCCGGCTTTTGTCGCTGTGCGCCAAAATCGCGTCGTCGCCTACGTTTTCGCCCCGTTTAACTGGCAAATGAACCACGCCGTCGCCGAAACGACCGAAGATATGCAGGCATTGCTGGCAGGCGCGGGAAAATTAACCGGACAGCCGCTGTTCTTTCTTTTGCCGACACGCCAAGCCGATTTGTTTCGCTGGTGTTTAAGTCAAGGTTTGCGCGTCGTCAAACCGATGACGCTGATGGCGATGAACGAATACCAAGAACCGCGCGGCTGTTATCTGCCTTCGGTTTTGTATTAATGAATTTTTATTCGATTTTTATTCGGATTTTATAAGGGAGCAATTATGAGCAACAATCAAAACAACTCAAATCGAGCCACGCCGCTTTTTTTAAACAAATTACTCGCCCTGCTGTTTTGCGCCGTCATACTGGTCACCGCCGCGAGCGCGCAGAACAAAATTTTAGCCGACGGAAATCCGCCGCTGACGGATGCGATGGTCGAACGCTATTCGGATTTGTTCGAGTGGTCGCTCGACGTTTCGTTTTCCGCCCAAGACCGCGCGGCAATCGAAAAGGAATTCGTCAAATACTGGCAAACCGGCGACGAAAACAACGTCAAAGCCGTTCTCGGCGCGCTCGATTTCGCCAAAAAATTGGACGGAGCCGGCGACGCGAAAAAGCGCGAACTGCAGCCGCAAATCAAACAAAAAATAATCGAAGCGATGGAAAGCGACCGCAGCGACACGCTCAACGCTTTGCTGCTCGGAATTTACCAGAGAAATCAAAAGGCGAATGCCGTGGCAGAAAACGGCGGCGCGAGTTTAAGCGCGCTCGTCGGCACGTGGCGAGTTCTGCATGGCAATTCGATTGTCAGCGTGGAGAAGCCTTCGGGCAGAATCGGCGACGGCAATTCGATGATTGCCGAATACGATATTAAACCGGACGGGCGCGTAGCTTTCACTTTCATTTTGCAGCAATCGAATTACGGCTGCACGACGAGAATCAAAACATACAAAACCGGACGCGCCGCAGTTTCCGGTTCGCGCGTCACGTTCGCTTACGAGGCGGGCGGCACGACGCAGAGCGAAGACAACTGCAACCAGAAATACAACTACACGAAGAAACTTGCAGCGGAAAAGGAAACTTTCGATTTTCAATTGAAATCGGAAAACGGCAAACCGCAATTTTGTTTTGCCAGCTCGAAACTCAAAGATTGCGCAATCAAAATCAAATAACCGATTGAACGCCGACGGAAAAATGACTTGACGCTCAGACCGTAATAACACTAATTTTCCGCAACAATAATTCTCAGAGGCAATCATAAAATGATTGCCTCTTTTTTTGGGATTGATACTTTTCGCTTTCGCACTCCGCGTGAGCTTTTGAAGCCGCTGTTTTTTTGCGTTCAATCAATCATTAAAGCGTAGAACACGAGCGGCGCGATTTTCCGAATTCAAAACAAAGGGAAAAAAATACAATGAAAAATGCAAATTTATTATTCAAACAATTTCGGATTTTAACGATTGAATTCGGCAGTTTTGTCCGGATTCAAAAGTTATTTTCAATCGTCGTTTTGGCGAGCGTTTTGGGAAGCGCGTTTTCGGTCGCGGCGCAAACTCGCCGTTCGCGCGTGAACCGCGGAACGCAAGGTATGAGGCGCCCGCTTAAAGTGCCGGTTGTGACGGGCGAAGCGGCGTGCAAAAACGGCTGGAGCGGCGTTATAAAATATTCGCAGACGCTCGACGACGAAGGCAGGAAAAACACTCCCGGCAAAAACTCGGAAATACTCCAGGAATGGTCGCACAACGTCGCTTACGAAGGCACGCTCGTTGTTGACGGCAGCGACCCGCGGGCAGCGACGGCGAGCGGCGAAATTGAATTCAGCGACGTGCGGCGGCAGCACGGCGTCGAAAAAACTTTCGGTCAGTGCGGCGCGTGGAAGCCCGAACACTGGTTTGTTATTGACAACAAACTGGAACAAACCGAAACGGGCGGCGGCAGGGGCGCGGCGCGCTCATTTTATTTGGGTGTGAACGAATTGGCGGGAACATACGGCTTCAGTTTTCAATTCGCTGACGCGCCGGGCAAATACAGCCGCGAAGAACACACGAAGCGCAGCGGGCATTGCCAGCCGAAAAACAACGAGCCGAGCGACCGCAGCGAAAGCAACGCGACCGTCATTGAAGGGGAAGTCGGCAGAGTCGAAAATCAACAAATCAACAGAGACGACTCGGACGTTTTGCAGGGCAGCGTTACAATCGACCGCAACGATAAAACGAAACCGAACAGCGTCAAAACCCCGATCACGACGATTAGCTGGCGTTTGCGCCGCTGTTCGCCGCCGCTCATCATCGCGGACGTGAAGTTTTATCATTTGCGTTATCCAAGCCCGAACACCTGGGAAGAAATCGAATACAACGATTACACGATTGACGGCAATGAAGTGAAAATCGCGGCGACGGTCGTCAATTTATCGGGCGCGAAAAAATCGGCGACCGTGAATTTCAAAGAGCTGAAAGAAAACGCGGATTTGCCGCAGGGACAAGTCACCGCCGAATTTGAGCCGCACGAGACGCGCAAGGTCGAATACGTCTGGGACACGAGCGGTTACGCCTGGAAAGAAGCTGCACCGTGGAATCAGCGCGAACCGTTCCGGCAAATCGAAGTCAAAATCCCTGACGACCGCAAAACGGAAGAAGTCGAAGTCCGCCCGAAACCGGTCGTTATCGTTCCCGGAATGTGGTCGAAGCCCGAAGCGATGGGCAAATTCGTGAAAAGTTTTAATTCAAACCCGAACGAGCCTTGGGCTGTGCAGCTCGCGCCGGTTTATCCGAAGCAAACGGCGTCGGCGAACGCGCCCGTCATTGATAAAGCCGTGCGCGCCATGCAGGGAAAGGAAAACGCTTGGCACGTTGACATTGCGGCGCATTCGACCGGCGGATTGATGGCGCGCTCATACGTTGACGGCACGATGCCGACGCAATACGACGGCAGACCGACGGCGACGCATCTGGTAATGCTCGGAACGCCGAATATGGGAACGCCGTGCGCGAGCGGCGTTGACAACATCATCACCAAGATTTTCAACCGCAACCCGGAAGCGTTCGGCGAGCTTTCGCTCGAAAATATGCGCGCCTTTAATGAAAAAGTAAAACTTCGCCACGGCACGAAATTTTCGATTCTCGTCGGAAACTCGGTCGCTCAGACTTGCCAGTTAGATTTGCCCGGCGACGGCATCACCACGCAGCGCTTGGCAATCTGGACGATTAAAGACTGGAAGTCTTCGACCGTCGCGGCGCGGCACGAAAATATGCCGGGCGAGCAGGCGAATTTTATGCAGGTTTATAAATGGCTCGCCGTCCCGCCTAAAGGCAACCACGCGCCCGACAACGCGCAGGCTTCGGTCGGAAGTTTAGGCAACGAAAATCTCGCCCATTTGACAAACGAAGATTTTGGCAAATTCAGACGCTACGGCGCGATGTTCCGCCCGGCGAATTTCGCTGAAAGCTCGATCGACGGCGATGAACCCGAACCGAATTTTGCGACCGGCTTAAAGCTCGCCGCCAATGAAACGAAGGAAATCGAAATTCCCGTCCGCGACGGCTCGCGTCTTTCGCTGATTCTTTACGCCGCGCCGAACGTCTCCGCGACTTTGATTGATGACCGAGGCGAGACGGTCGGCAAAAATTTAACGGGAACGCCCGAAGCCGCCGAAATCTTTCGCACGATTACCGTCAAAAAACCATTGAACAACGGGAAGTGGAAATTGCGGCTCGAAAACCGCTACTCGGCGGAAGCCGAGATTACAATCACCGCTTTCATAGATTACAGCTCAACCGTTCGTCAATAATTGAACAATCGGCGTTAAAGAAAGCAAATTTCAGCTTCCTGTTAAATTTTCTCGAACGCGTTGCCGCGCTTTTATGCAGCGCGGCGACGCGCGTTTCGTGCTGATTGATAAGTCTCGGACATGCTATGCGAACGAGCATAGTCGGCTGCTAATAGTGTGATTTTTTTTCGGTATTCGCGGTTTAGAAGCAGCTTATTCGACTGACGGATGTTTCATTCGGCGCAACAAATCGTTGAAGCGCGGGTCATTGCGCAGACGGTCAAATTGCGGATCGGCATAGAGCCAAAGCACCCAAACGTCGCGTTCGGCGAGAGCTTTTCGCAGCAGTTCAAAAGCACGTTCACTGTCGCCCAAACTGCAATAAGCGGTGGCGAGCATATAAGGTGCAACGTAGCGCGTCGCCGCCATTTCATTAATTGTGTCGAGCGTTTCGAGCGCTTTTTCCCGTTGCCCGTTTGCGGCGAACGCGGCGGCTAATCCGGTCAAATACATCGGGTTTTTCGTCGCCAGTTCGACGCCTTTTTTGGCTTCCTTTAAGGCTTCCGGTGCGTTGCCGGCACACCTGAGCAGCCAGCTGAAAGTTAAATGTCCCCAAGCGTAGTTCGGTTCGTTTTCGAGGATTCGGCAGTGAACTTCGACTGATTCGTCAAAGCGGCGCGTGTGGTAATGCGCCCAAGCAAGGTAATGCAAACTGAGCAGCGTATCGGGATTAAGTTCGAGAACTCGATTTAATTCCTGCAAGGCTTCTTCAAAGCGCCCTCCTTCAAACAGCAAGTTTTGATACCAACTGTGAGCCAGCAGCGAGTTGGGCGACGTTTCGATGGCGCGGCGGAGATATTTTTCCGCTTTCTTCCAATCGAATTCGGAATTGATCGCGGCGATTCCGAGCGCGGCTTGCGCCTCGCTAAGTTGCGGATCAATGGCAACGGCTTTTTGCGCCGCTTCTTTGGTCAAACGGCTCGCCTGCGAGAAGGGAATAACGCAGTGAATCGCCAGAAAAATGTAGTATTCGGCAATCGCCGCGTAAGCCAAAGCGTAATTCGGGTCGAGCGCGACAGCGCGTTCATAGAAACCGATGGCTTTACTAAAACCTTCTTCGGTCATCAAGCTCCAATAGAAACGTCCCTTGAGATACGCTTCGTAGGCTTCGGGCGAATCGGTTTCGCGTTTGTGCAGTTGTTTTTGTTCTTCGCCGGTGAGTTGCGGCGCGAGGGAGTCGGCGACTCGTTCGGAAATCAAATCTTCGAGTTCGAGAACGTCCGTGAATTTTTCGTCAAACGTTTCCGCCCACGCGGTCGATTTGCCGGCAACGTCTAAAAGTTGAGCCGATACGCGAACGCGCTCGCCCGCGCGCCGAATGTTGCCAGCCAAAACAAAATCGGCTTCGAGTTCCAAGCCCGCTTGAAATGAATCGCGGGCGTCGGCGAAACGCACGACCGCGCTCGTCGGACGCACCATAATGCTGCGAATTTTAGATAATCTGGTAATCAGCGCGTCGGTCAAACCGATGCTTAAAAATTCGTCTTCGGAGCTTTCGCCCGTGTTAAATTGCAGCAACTTGAACGGCAAAACAGCGAAAGCAGGCGTTTTATTCGAACGGCTCACACGTTTTTTGAATCTTTCGGCAATCGGGTTGTTCATCCGCTCAAGAAAATGGACGAATCGCGCGTCGCCGTGCAGACTTTCGAGCATCGGGTCGGTTCCGAACCAGAGCAGCCACGGTTCGTACTCGCTGAACGATTGTTCAAAATACTCGAAAGCCGCGTCCCGGTCGCCGACGGCGACGTGAGCCATCGCCAGAAAATACGGTTTAACGTAGCCGTTCGCGGCGAGCGTTTTCATTTCGTTTAAAACTCGGCGCGCTTCATCGGTGCGTTTGACCGACTCCAAAGCGAAACAAAGCTGGTATTTCGGCAAAGCCGAATCGGGAATCATCGCATCGAATTTTTGAAAATGCGGCAGAGCCTCGGCGTGTCGTCCCATCGCCCACAGCGCGAAACCGATTTGCGAATAGCCTTGCGGATAATTTTTGTCAAGTTCGATGATTTGCTTTGCTCGTTCGAGTGCCTCATCGAAACGATGCGCTTGGTAAAACGTCCACGCAGTCAGCGTTTTGAGACGCAAAGACAGCGGGTCGAGACTTTCGGCGCGTTTCATCTCTGCGACGCCTTCATCGCCGCGCCCCAAGCCGACGAGCTGCGCCGCCCACCATTCGCGCGCGTGAACGTAATTCGGATTGAGCTTGATCGAACGCAGTTTGAGTTTTTCGCTTTCCGCCCATCGGCGGCGATTGTGCGCGACGTGTCCGAGCGTGGCGTAGGCTTCGCCCAGATGCTCGTCAATCTCAACGGCGCGGCGCGCGTGTCGTTCGGCTTCTTCGAGCGCGGGCAGCGACGGAATCAGCCCGTAGATATTCGCCCAGGTGTGAAAATCAGCGACTCCGACGTGCGGCAAAGCGTAATTCGCGTCGAGCGCGATTGCCGTTTGAAAAGAATCGAGAGCTTTCGAGAGCGATTCGGGCGTGAACTGATTCCAGAAATAACGCCCGCGCAAATACGCTTCATAAGCGGCGGGATTGTTCGTGTCGCGTTTGTGGAGTTGTTCGACTTCGTCGCCGGTCAGCTGCGGCAGCAAAGAATCGGCGATTTTCTCTGACAGCGAATCTTCGAGTGCAAGAACGTCCGCCGAATCTTCGTCAAAGCTCTGCGACCAGAGCGTCGCGTTTGTCGGTACGTTCAAAAGCTGCGCCGTCACTCTCAAACGCTCGCCCGCTCGTCGGATGCTGCCGATCAAAACGAATTCAACCGCGAGTTCGCGCCCGGCGGCAAACGGGTCGCTGCCCGCTCCGAAACGCAGCACTGAACTGGTCGGGCGCAAGACTAAACGCTGCACGCCTGAGAGACGCGAAACGAGCGCGTCCGCCAAACCGACGCTCAAAAATTCGTCGCCCGTGTCAGCGTTCGCGCCGAGATTCAAAAAGTTGAGCGGCAACACAGCCAGCGATTTTGCATTAACTTCAACTCGCGGCGCTCGGGCGGGGTTTTTGCGCTGTCTCAAATCAATTTTCGCGCAAACATCTGCGCCGTCAAGATAACGCAAAACGTCGGCGGCGAATTCTGCGGCGGTTTGGTAACGCTCTGCCGCGTTCTTTCGCAGCGCTTTTAAAACTATGCACTCTAAATCATCTGATAGCGCGCGGCGCAATTCTTCAAGGCTGTTTGCGCCGCGCGCTTGATACAGCGTTTCGAGCGTCGGTGTTTTCTCGCCGGTCGGCGCGAAATTGTCGTCGCGCGTGATATTGCTGCTCGGTCGCTCCGGCTCGTCTTCGCACACGGCGCGCGCGATTTCGTAAGCGGCGCGGTTTTTGATGCGATACGGGCGATGCCCGCTCAAAAATTCGTATAAAATTACGCCTAAAGAATAAACATCGGACGCTGGACTTACCGTTTCGCCTTTGATCTGTTCAGGACTGGCGTATTCGGGCGTCATCATTCGCATTGCCGTGAGCGTCGGGTCAACGGTCGTGATGCCGATGTCGGGATTTAAGACTTTGGCGATGCCGAAATCGAGCAACTTCGGCGAGCCGTCCGCCTTGATTAAAATATTCGACGGCTTCAAATCGCGGTGAATAACCTGTTTTTGATGAGCGTATTCGACCGCTTCGCAAATGCGGCGAAAAAGCTGTAATCGCTCTCCAATGCTCAATCTGCGCCGGTCGGCGAAGTCGTAAAGCGATTCGCCCGTGACGTGTTCCATCACGAAATACGGCAAGCCGTCTTCGGTCGTGCCGCCGTCCAAAAGACGCGCGATAAAGGGGTGATTGAGCGCGGCTAAAATCTGCCGCTCCTGCCGGAAACGCCGCACGACAAACTTAGTGTCCATTCCGCGTTTGACGATTTTAATCGCCGCGTCTTTTTGAAAAGCGCCGTCGGCGCGCCGCGCCAGGTAAACCGCGCCCATTCCGCCTGAACCGATTTCGCGCACGATTTCATATTTGCCGAGACGCCCGCCGATGAGCGGGTCAACGTCCTCCAAACGGTCGGCGAAAAGGTGAATGCCGCTGCTCTCCGCGAGCGGTCGTTGCAGCAAACTGTCAGCTTCCGCGTCTTGTTGAATGAGAATTTCGACGGCGCGGCGCAATTCCGGGTCGCCGCCGCACAATTCCGCGAGCCGCCGCATCCGTTCAGTTGGCATGAGGTCAATCACTTCGAGGAAAATTTCTTTGACTTGATGCCAATTCTGTTGAGACATAAAAAAGGGGCTAAGAGGCGAAGGACAAGAGACGAGAGGGTCGGAATTTTATTTTATAAAAACAATTCCTTAATTTTCATCCTTTATCCTTCCGCCTTCAACCTTCCATACAGCCACGCCCGCGCGAGTTTCCAGTGCCTTTTCGTCGTAATCACCGAAACGCCCAAAACCTCCGCCGCTTCCTCGAACGTCAGCCCACCGAAATAGCGCAGTTCAACCAGCTTGGCGAGCGGTGCGTCGGATTTGGCGAGGTCGTCGAGAGCTTCGTCGAGCCTGACAATCTCGCCGCTGATTTCGACGGCTTTGTCAATGTTTTCGTCGAGCTGCAGCTTTTGAAATTCGCCGCCACGCTTGTCGGCGTGATGCCCGCGCGCGTGGTCAACCAGAATGCGCCGCATCAGTTGAGCGGCGATGCCGAAAAAATGTGCGCGGTTTTGCCACGAAACTCTGGTCTGGTCCACGAGTTTCATATATGCTTCGTGAACGAGCGCGGTCGGCTGCAAAGTATGACCGGCGCGTTCGCGGCGCAAATAACTTGCCGCCAGCTTTTTCAGTTCGTCATAAACAAGCGGCAAAAGCGCGTCAACGACGGCATTGTTGCCGTTCGACAACTCGATGAGCAGCCGGGTGACGTTTTCTTGTTCAGGCATAAATCTGCTTTTTTTGCGTCGGAATCATTTGGCTGATTCACCGATAAATTATAAAACAATTTGCTTTTATCGCAAATCAAGTTGTGTTTGATGCATCGCGGTCGAATCCGTCCGGGTTATGACCGTAATCAACCAGCGCGTATCCTTTGCCGACTCGGTATAAGTTGTTTCTGCCCGGATTATCGGCATCGGTGCGAAATGACTGCAACCGCCGAACGATTTGTTCGCGCGAAATGCCGAAGGCGCGGCAGGCGGCAATTGCCGCCATTGAGTTCGCCGTCTGGAAATCGGCGGTTCCATTCAAAGTAACCGGAATGTCCCGCGGATTGACGATTTCGTAACTTTCCTCACCGCTCATCTCGAAGATGCAATCATTTTTAGTCACGTAAGCCGTGCCGCCATCGTCCAAATGTTTCCGCACGTGCGGATTATTTTCGTCAAATGAAAAATAGACGATTTGTTTATCAATTTCCTTGACCTTTTCGCGCTCTAAAACGCGCAGCGAATTTTCATCGTCAGCGTTCAAAATCAAAGTTCCGCCTGCTCGGACACGCTCTGCAATCAACGCTTTAATCGGAATTAAATCTTCGACTGATTCGATGCCGTCCTGCCCGATGTGGTCTTCGCTGATATTTGTTAAAACGGAAATGTCCGACCAATCGTAGGCAAGCCCGCGCCGCACAATTCCGCCGCGCGCCGTTTCCAAAACCGCCACGTCAACGGCTTTATCGCCGAGAATCGTTCGGGCTGAAATCGGTCCGGTCGTGTCGCCTTTGGCAATCTGTTCACCGTTCAAATAAATTCCGGTGCTGGTCGTCGTCCCGACGTTTCTGTCTCCGCCGAGAACGTGCGAAATCATTCGGGTGACGGTCGTTTTGCCGTTCGTTCCGGTGATTGAAATAATCGGAATGCGTCCGTTTTGCCCGTTCGGATAAAGCATTTCGATTATCGCGCCGCCGACATCGCGCGGTTTGCCTTCGCCCGGAAATGTGTGCATCCGCAAGCCGGGCACGGCGTTCATTTCGATAACGCCGCCTTTTTCCTTCGGCGCGGGAGCGGAAATATCTTCCAAAACAAGGTCAACGCCGCAGATGTCCAGATTGATGACGCGCGCCGCCCGTTCGCATAAATTTTTGATTGTCGGATGAACCGCATCGGTCACATCTTTAGCGGTTCCGCCGGTCGAAAGATTCATTCCGCCGCAGAGAAAAACCTGCTTGCCCGCCTCCGTCACGTCTTCGAGAATCCAGCCTCCTTTGAGCATCGAAGCAAGCAGAATCGGCGTCAGTTTTATTTTCGTGAGCGGTTTTTCGTGTCCTTCGCCGCGCATCGGATTTTCGTTTTCGATTTCGATCAGTTCGCCAATCGTATGCCTGCCGTCGCCCGTAATGTGACACGGCAGCCGCTCGCTCGCCGCAATCATTCGTCCGCCGACGACCAGCACGCGATAATTTTTTCCTTCAAACAATTCCTCGACCAGAACTTTGGAAGAAAATTCCCGCGCGATGCGAAAAGCGTTAACGACTTCTTCGGGCGTGGAAAGATTCAACGACACGCCTTTGCCCTGCCGCCCGTCGAGCGGTTTGACGACGACCGGCGCGCCGATTTCACGAAACGCTTCGACGGCTTCCTGCTCGGTGCGGACGGTTTCGCCGCCGGGGACGGGAATCGAAAATTTATCCAAACGCCGCTTCGTCAAATCTTTGTCGCCCGCCAAATCAACGGCGAGGCTTGAAGTTTCGTCGGTCAGCGCCGCTTGAACGAAATGCAGATTTCGTCCGTAGCCTAATTGGACAAGGCTGTAATCGTTTTCGCGCGCCCAGGGAACGCCGCGTTTCTCGGCGGCTTCGACAATCGTTCGCCCGCTCGGACCGAGTTCGCGGCTGGCGGCGATGTTCTTCGCTTCGAGGATTTTTTCTTCGACGGCGAATGATTTTTCTTTAATAATCGCTTCGGCGAATTCGGCGGCGACCGGCATTATATAGCGCGTCGTCTCG
>CADCUR010000018.1 GCA_902805935.1 uncultured Pyrinomonadaceae bacterium | reverse complement strand
AACAGAAACTAGCGAAAAACGCGCACCGATCAGGGACGTGATTTCGACTTTGATCAAACCGTTTAGCTTGCTTGTGATCCTTTTGAAAAGTAAAATCCGCATTGCTCGGTTATTTTTTTCGGCAAAACAAAACTTCGGTGTATTTTCTCGATGAACGCAGAGCAATGGCAAAAAGTTGAAGCGATTGTGCAAACGGCACTCGACATTGAAGCGATGGCGGAAAGGAATCGCTTTGTCCTAGAGTCGTGCGCGGGGGACGAACAGTTGCAAAGCGAAGTCGAACGACTGCTTGTCGCCTCCGACGACGCTGATAGTTTCATTGAATACCCGGCTTGGACGGCAGGCAATTTGCTTGATTCAGTCGCTAGGAAAAACATTTTTGATTCGTTTGATGAGCA
Organism: uncultured Pyrinomonadaceae bacterium; assembly: GCA_902805935.1. Taxonomy (GTDB): domain Bacteria; phylum Acidobacteriota; class Blastocatellia; order Pyrinomonadales; family Pyrinomonadaceae. The sequence goes on along the minus strand of CADCUR010000018.1, from coordinate 11,504 downwards.
TATTGAACACGATGGCGATTTGTACGAACAAGCAGACGATTTCTTCGGAAGAAAAATCGGTGTTTTTGAACTAAAAAAAGAGCTCGGGCGCGGCGGAATGGGCGCGGTTTATCTGGCGGAGCGGGTATCCGGCGAGTTTAGTCAAAAAGTCGCGGTCAAATTGATCAAGCGCGGCATGGACACTGATTTTATCGTTAAACGGTTTCGCGGCGAACGCCAGATTCTCGCGTCTCTTAATCATCCCAACATTGCCCTTTTGATAGACGGCGGCACAACCGACGACGGTTTGCCGTATTTTGTGATGGAATACGTTCCGGGCAATCCGCTGTATCATTTTTGCGACGAGCGAAAACTTAAAATAACAGAAAGGCTCGATTTGTTTCGGCGCATTTGCGAAGCCGTTGATGCGGCGCATCAAATAAAAGTCGTTCACCGAGATTTGAAGCCTTCAAACATTTTGGTTAAAAGTGACGGAACGCCGAAACTGCTTGATTTCGGAATTGCCAAGATTCTCGACCCGGAGCTAGCCGCCGCGACGCTTGAACCGACCGCAACGGCAATGCGAATGATGACGCCCGAATACGCTTCACCCGAACAGGTTTCCGGTTTGCCCGTCACGTTTGCTTCGGATATATACAGTTTAGGCGTCGTGCTTTATGAGCTGCTGACCGGGCATCGTCCCTATCGCTTCAAAAGTCGCGCGTCCTACGAAATAGCTCGTGTCATCTGCGAAGAAGAACCGATGCGACCGAGCACGGGCGTCTCGCGCGAGGACAATCTGCTGCCGACCGGCGCGGGTAAAGTTGTCACGCTTTCCGATATTTTCCTGCTTCGCGGCATGGCAGACATCGAATCCTTGCAAAAGGAGTTGTCGGGCGAAATCGAAAAGGTGATTTTGAAATGCCTGCGAAAAAATCCTAGCGAGCGTTACCAAAGCGCCGCCGAACTCACCGAAGACATCACCCGGTGTCTCAGCGGCGATGCCGTTCGAGCCGAGACATTAACACCGACAACCGAATCGAAAACAACGGAGGTATTACCGCCATCTGAAAAGGGAACTTTTTTCCGAAACGCCAAATATAAATTCGGGGTCGCGGCGATTTTCGCAATTTTGATTTTAGGCGTGCTGGCTTTCGTTTTTGTTTTTAAATCAGAAAAAAATAACTCTCAAATCGAATCATATAGCCAGCAAACGCCGAGACGATCGGTGGCGATTTTGCCCTTCAAAAACGAAACCTCAAATCCGGAAAACGACTTTTTAGCTGACGGTTTGAGCGAAAATCTTATCAATCGTTTGTCTTACTTGCCCGAAATTAAAGTAATGTCGCGCTCCGCCGCTTTCAAATATAAGGGAACGCAGCTCGCGCCCGAACAAGCGGGCAAAGAAATGAACGTCGCTGCGGTTTTGTCGGGAAAACTTTCCAAAAAGGCTGATAAAATAGCGATTTTCCTCGAATTAATAGACGTTTCCGACGGTTCTCAGATTTGGTCTTTTCAGTACGGCGGCAAAGAGTCGGAATTGATTTTCCTCCAAAACAAAATGGCAAGCGATGTCGCAGCGCAATTCAAAATCGGCAAAGCCAGCGAGCAGACACCAATCATCTCGCGCGGCTACACAGAAACCCCGGAGGCTTTTGAATATTATCTGAAGGGCGAATTCGAGCGGCAAAAAGCGACGACCGAAGGCAACCGTAAATCAATCGAATTTTATCGGCGGGCTTTGGAATTGGATCCGCATTACGCTCTTGCTTATCAGGGCTTGGCTCTTTCTTGCCGCCTCGCGCCCGCTTATCGCACTCTTGAATCGCAGGAAGCGTATCCGCTGGCGAAAGAAGCGGCGATGAAAGCCCTGGCGATTGACCCGACGCTCGGCTCGGCTTACCTTCCTCTGGCTTCGATAAAATTTGCCTATGACTGGGATTTTGCCGGCGCGGAAAGCGAATACCGGCAGGCGATCCGGCTAGCGCCGAACAACCCGGAAACTCATTCGTCCTACGCGACTTTTCTGACTGCGATGGGACGGACCGAAGAAGCATTAAACGAATTGAAAATCGCTCAACAGTTCGACCCGCAGTCACTAAGTTTTTCAGCGAACATCGCCTGGACTTTATATATTGCCGGGCGTTTCGACGAAGCGGAAGCGCAGCTCAAAGAAGTCCTCAGACGCGACCCGAACTATGCACGCGCTTACATGACTCTGGGCGAAATTTATTTGGAAGAGGGCAAGTTTAACGAAGCGCTCGAAGCGCTTCAAAAAGCCAAGCTGCTTTCCGCCGATTTTCAGACGGAAACGATGATCGCGCACCTTTACGCAGTTTTCGGGCGCAAAGCGGAAGCATTGGAAACCGCGGCGAATATGGAGTCGAAAGTGCTGAACAAAGAAATCCCGTCGTTTTTAATTGCGGAAATTTATGCCGGGTTGAACGATCAAGACAAAGCGTTCTATTGGCTCGAACGCGCTTTTCAAGAACGCTCGAATTGGCTGGTCTTCAGCAAAGTCTGGCGCAGATTTAAACCGCTCCGCAGCGACCCACGTTTCGACGATTTATTAAAACGAATCGGGTTCGAAAATCAGAGCAAGTGAAAGCGATTTTCCGTACTTCGATTGAAACCCGCAGTCGGAATGCCGGCTAATAAAATCAAAGTTAAAATTTGCTGCAAAAATCCGGCATTGAATTTCGATTTTGCATTGCTCGACATATAGCGAGCGATTCCCATCACCATTCCCGGTTTGGTTTTGACCTCCTGCGCGCGTCGCATCGTCCGGTTCGGCGATTTCGGTTTTCTTCTCGGTCAGCTTCGCCCGAAATCGAGAACTTTCGCCTGCGAGTCGTCGCGCAGCATGACGTTTTCCGGTTTGATGTCGCGGTGGAGGATTCCCGTCGAGGGCGCGGCGTTCAGCGTTCGGGCGATTTGCAAAGCGACACCAAGTGTCTTGCGCAAATCGAGCGGTTCTCTTTGCGAGCGGTCGCGCAAAATGATTAGCGCGGGCGGCTTTCACCTTTCTTTCGCAAGATTGAAGCCAGCGCGGGACAATCTGCTTTGACTGCCCCGCGCTGGCGTTTTATTTTTAAGACCTTTTAGCCTGCTCTAACGAACTTGAAGATTGCCGCCCGCCAGGATTTGTTCAATCGTCTGCGTGCCGCTCCAATTGCTGGAGAACAACAATGCTCCCGTGCCGTTCGCATACAGAGTGATGCCGATGGTGTCCGTGCTGCCCGGTTCGCCTCGGTCGGTCAGTTTCATTTGGAATGAATGACCGCCGCCGAGCGAAATCGGATTAAGCGGGTCGGTAATGTCCGTGAGATTAGCTTTGCTGGTGAACGTTGCCGTCCGCGCCAGCGGATTGGCGTTATTGGTCGCCAAAGTCTCGATCGCATTGGTTTTGATCTGGTAAACCTTGCCGTTCGCCGCCCGCACGATGATATTCACCTTACCCTTCAGATTCGTTCCGCTGTTGTTGTATTTGACGTTGAAGCCGAAGTTGGTCTTGAGACCAGCGCCTCCCGCGTATTGTCCGGCGGAACTGCCCGTCAAAACCAGATAACCGCCGCCGGTGATGAAGTTCGTTCCCAACGGTTTGGAAACCGTCACCACCGTGACATCTGTCGAAGCGTTGCCGGCGTAATAATTGTTGACGACGATTCCGATAGTGAACGAGTCGGACTCGGCGTTGCCGATACTCGCCGACCAGTTACAAGTCGCCGTGCCGGTTTTCGGGTCGGAAACATTCACGAGTTGAACCGGCATATCAATGCAGCCCGCTATCGGAACATTAGGTGAAACATCGCGGTTGACGAACGTCACGGTGGCGTTGCGAATGTCGCCGGAGAACGCGTCATACATTGGGTCGGTGGTTTCCGCCGAGATGTCGCGAATGGTCGCCGAAAGCGTCGTCGCCGCCGTTCCGCTTGTGGCGCTCGCCGTGTTCACGAAAGTCATTCCCGTGTAGTAAACGCGGGCGTCTTCTTTCGTGACGACGATGTTAAAGCCGGTCGTGCCGTAAGCGCCGCTGCTGTCCTGAACTTTGACCGTGACGGCGTAAGTTCCCGGAGCGACCAGCGCTTTGCCCGTCACAGTCCACGCGCAGTTTGTGCCGACTCCTGACGCCGTGCAATCAGCTGACGACAAACTCATCCCTGCGGGCAGTCCCGACTGTGACGCTCCGCCGTCTTTCGTAAATGAGACTGAAGCCGAAAGCGGCTGCGGCGAGTCAACGTCGGATGCGTTGACAGTCACGGTTTGAATCGCGTCGCTGTATTGCGCGTTTTGCATCGCTTTGTCATTAGACACGACGGGCGCGTCGTTGAGCGGCACGACCGTTATTGTGACGGTCACCGTGTTCGAGTTCAGCGAGCCGTCATTTGCTTTGTAGGTGAACGAATCGCTGCCGTAAAAATTCGCACTCGGCGTGTAAGCGAAAGAGCCGTTTGCATTGAGCGTCAACGAGCCGCTTGCGGGACCTGAAACCAGAATCGCCGTGAGCGAATCGTTTTCGATGTCCGAGTCGTTCGCCAGAACGCCCGCCGCGGCGACATTGAGCGCCGTGTCTTCATTCGTGTTGTAGGTATTGCCCGCAGCCGTCGGCGCGTCGTTGACCGCATTGACGGTAATCGAAACGGTCGCCGCAGCGGAATCAACTTCGCCGTCATTAACGCGGAAAGTGAAACTGTCCGCGCCGTAGTAGTTCGCCGCGGGCGTGTATGTGCGATTCGCACCCGTGCCGCTCAAAGTGCCGTGCAATGGTTGAGCGACAATCGTATAAGTCAAAGTCGTGTTCGCGCCGTCCGGGTCGCTGCCCGAAAGCGTGATCGCTTTCGCCAGGTCTTCGTCGGTCGTCACCGATTGCGCGGTTGCCGTCGGCGGATCGCTGACCGGATTGACCGTAATGGAAACGGTTGCCGACTGCGAATCCGTTTGTCCGTCGTTCGTTCTGAAAGTGAACGAATCAGAGCCGTTATAATTTGCCGTCGGCGTATAAATACAGCTTGCTCCTGTGCAGGAAACCGAACCGTGCGACGGTTGGCTGGCGTTATAAGTTAAAGCGTCGCCGTCAACATCGCTGCCAGATAGAGTGATCGTTTTGTTGGCGTCCTCATCGGTCGAGACTGATTGACCTGCCGCCGTCGGCGCGTCGTTGACCGGATTGATGGTGATTGAAACCGTCGCCGCCGGTGATTGCGAAACGGCATCCTTAGCGATAAATGTAAAACTGTCGCTGCCGTTGGCATTAGCGTTCGGCGTGTAAATGCCGGTCGTCTGGTTATACGTTCCTTTGACGGGCGCGGTGACGATTTCAAAGGTTAAGGAATCGTTATCGGCATCGGAACCGTTCAGCATAAACGAAGCTGACGACGTATCTTCGTTGGTGGAAAGCGAGCCGCCGTTCGCCGCAGGCACATCGTTGACCGCGGTGACGGTGACATTGACTGTGGCGATCGAGCATTTTGGATCGGATTGTCCGCTCGTTGTGCCGTTGTCGCAGACTTTGTAATCAAATGATGCCGCGCCGTTGTAATTGGCGGCGGGCTGATAACTGATCTGACCATTATTGAGGCTAACGATGCCATTCGTATTCGCCGTCGAGATGACCATCGTCAAAGTTAAAGTTTGAGCTGATTCGTTCGCCGGACCAGCCGAATCGTTCGCCGTTAGATCGGAACCGCTAAAGACGAGCGCGGTGTCTTCATCGGTTGTTTTGGAATCGTTGGCGGCGGTCGGAGAGTCATTGACTTCGGTGACGGTGATCGTCACGGTCGCGGCGCTGGACGAGGAATTGCCGTCCGAAGCCTTGTAGGTGAACGAATCGGTGCCGTTGAAGTTCTGGTTCGGCGTGTAGCTGAACGAACCGTTGGCATTGAAGTTCAAAGTCCCGTTCGTCGTGGATGACACGAGCGATGCGGTCAGCGGGTTGTTTTCGACGTCCGTATCGTTGCCTAAAACGCCGGGCGCGTTGATATTAAGCGTCGTGTCCTCGTTCACGCTGGAAACATCGTTCACAGCGTTCGGCGGCGTGTTCGGAGTCGGTGTCGGCGCAGACGGCGTGAAAGTGTAAGTTTGTCCGTATGCCGGTTTCGTGCCGATGGTCGTAGTTTCCGTTGTTGTGCTGACGGTCGGATTTGTTCCCGAATCGCTCAGCGAGAGAAAGCTGCCCGGCTGCGTTGCCGCCAATCCGATTGACGCGCTGCAATTTTCGCCGTTGGGACAATATAATGCTCCTATTTCCGGACGATAAACGAACTGAACCACATTTGTTGTTTCGTAGAGGATTACTTGAAACGAGATGGCACCTGTCGAACCTATATGTGAAGCTTTCCACTGCATATTTTTCCATTGCATCCTGAACTGGCGATTCGGAGCCGTGCCTAACGTGATATACGATACCGAGCCGTTGCTCGGATTCACGGCAAGGTCATCCCAGAGCGGAGCGGCTATCGGTCTTGAGAGTCCGGAGTTTAAAGAATTTTCAAGGTTACCGTCGCCGGCGAGTCTGCCAAAACTCATCCAGCCGTCAGTCGAGGCGGAGACTGTCGTATAGACGACGTCGTTAAACTTAAAGTTAAACCCGATCGGCGCAAGCGGGTATATGCCATCGTCGAGGTTGTCGTTAATCGTCCGTTGAACGGTTGCGTCGTTCAATAAGAAGTAAAATCCGCTCGACGGCGTAAAAGTATACTGTGACATTGATTGCGCCCGAACAGGCAAGGAAGCCGCGAGCAGCAAAAATGTTGTAATGATAGATAAATAAGCGATTCGATAAATTTTCATTGTCTTTCTCCTCTGATAATTCATTTTTATTTTCACTGTTTTCTCTGCTGATACGATAGTTCGGTATTTATTCTTTGGGCAGAATTTCCAAAATATCAATTAAATTTTCTTTGACGATATACCAGAAAGCCCCGGCTTCGTGCGCTGCCTGGCGCAGCTCGCCGTCGTTATAATCGGTGACCATCAAAACCCGCGCTTGCGGATTGGCGTTAGTGATTTGACGGGTTGCCGTAATGCCGTCAACGTTTTTCATTTCGACATCCATCAACACCCAATCCGGCTGCAGTCGTATGTATGCGGCAAGCGCATCGGCGCCGTCGGCGCATTCGCCGACAACTTCAGCGACGCCTGATAGTGTCATTTTCAAAAGCGCGCGCATTGGCTGACTGTCATCAACGATTAAAACTCGGGTTGTCATTTGGATTTATTTAGAATGCAGGACAATGATAGGCGGACGGGCGGGCGATTGTAAGACGCAGAACTACGTAATTTTTGTAAGTAGAACTACGTAATTTCTACTTACTTTTCCGCAATGCGCGGGAAAGCGATAAAAATTTGCGAGAAACGGGCGAAGTAATTTTGTGAAAAGATGAGTATTACCGACAAACAGATGAAACACTTTCTAAAGCACTGATTTATACTGCACGGCAAATTTCATCAAGGCATGTGAGCCTTGCAGATTTAACTTTTGGCAGATACGGGCGCGGTGAGTCTCGACGGTTCGCGGGCTGACGGATAATTCTTCGGCGATGTCTTTGTTGGTTTTGTAATCGGCAAGCAGTTTCAGAATCCGGTATTCGGTCGGCGTGAGCTGCTTTAAACCTAGCTGCTGCTCGTCGGGAACTGCATTGTAATTTTGCCGCCGGGTGAAATAAGTCGTCATCGGCAGGCTGGTAAAGGCGCGCCCGGCGACCGCCTCGGTGATCGCCGTTACGATGTCGTCAATCGCGCTGTCTTTCAGGACGTAACCTTTCGCGCCCAAGTCGAGCGCGGCGTGAAACATCTGTTCTTCGCTGTGCATGGTCAGAAAAATAATCGCTGCCGGATTATTTTTGGCAAGTAATGAACGCGCCACCTGAAAACCGTCCTGATGCGGCATATCAACATCGAGAATTGCGACCTCCGGCATTAACTCTTCGATTATCGCCAAAGCCTCACTGCCGTTTCCGGCTTCGCCGACGATTTTCAAATTCGGTTCGATTTCGATCATCTGCCGCAAACCCTGCCGCATCAGCGGATGATCGTCGGCGATGACGATGCGAATTTCCTGTTTCATAAGTGTTTATCGTGAAGGTCAATAATAATCGAAATGTTCGTGCCTTTTCCAATTGCCGATTCGATGTTTAATTTTCCGCCGAGCAGCCGGGTTCTTTCACTGATTCCGATTAAGCCGAAGCTGCGCTTCGATAAATCGCTTCCGTTTGTTGACGAATCGAATCCGCGCCCGTTGTCGGAAATGTTGACGGTTAAATGATGATCGTCGCGTTTGATTTTCAAGAAGGCTTTTGAAGCGTTTGAATGTTTGACGATATTGTTGGCGCATTCCTGCACGATGCGGTAAAGCAAAATCTCCGAGTCCTTTTCGAGAATGCCGTCAATGCCTTCGATGTCCGCCTCGAATTCGATGCCGCTCGCGCCGAAAACCTTGCCGAGCATTGATTCAATCGTTTTCGTCAAACCGAGTCGGTCGAGCAGGTGCGGGCGCAGGTTAAAAGCGATTTCCTTTGCCTCGTGGATGGCGTGCGAAGCCGTTTCCGAGATATTTTCCAGATGTTCGAGCATCGCCTCTTTTTTGTCGGCTTGTTTCAAACTAAGGCGGGCGCGGTTTTTGATAATCACCAAACTTTGCCCAAGCCCGTCGTGCATTTCGGCGGCGAAGCGCTTGCGCTCCTGTTCCTGCGAATCAATAAGCCGGCGCGAAAAAGCGAGTTCGGCGTGGTGTTGCAAATTGATCTGCGCGACGCGCCGCTTAAACAGCAAAAAAGCCGCTGCGCCGATGGCGAAAACCGTCAGAATCAGAAACCACCAGGTGCGGTAATATGGCGGAAGAACTATGATCTCAAGGCTCGCGCCCTGTTCGTTCCAGACGTTATCGCTGTTGGCGGCAATCACGCGAAACCGATAGCTTCCGGGCGGCAAGTATGGATAGAAAGCAGCGCGGCGCTCGCCCGCTTCGGTCCAATTTTCGTCAAGTCCTTCTAATTTGTAACGAAAACGAATCTGCTCCGGCTTGATGAAACTGAGTCCCGTGTAGCGAATCTCCAAATTGTCTTGCTGCGGAGCGAGTTCCAAGCTCCCGTTCATCGGCACGGACGCGCCCGCCAGCCATGCCGATTCAATGACGACGGGCGGCGGCTGCGGATTAAACGGCACCGCTTCAGGGTCAATGATGGCGACGCCGTCCTGGGTCGGAAACCAGAGTTTGCCGTCACGGGTTTTAATGCCGGCGGGTTGTCGCCCGCCGTTGCATTCCGCGTTGAGCATACCGTCGGATTTGCCGAAAGCCGTCGAGGTAACCGTCGCCGTTTTGCCCGCCGCGAAGTCCTCGAGCTGCTGCCGGCTGACGCGATAGATGCCTTGATTGCTACTCATCCAAAACCAACCGCGTTCGTCCTCCAGAATTTGAAACACGCCGTTGCTGTACAGTCCGTTTTGCGTGGTGTAGTTGACGAACTTGCCATTTGCGTAACGCGACAAGCCGCCATCATAAGTTCCGAACCAAAATGTTCCTTGCGCGTCTTCAAAAATAGCGCGCACCTTATTGCTGGCGAGACCGTCATTTTCGGTGAAGACAGAAAAAGAGAAATCTCCGCTTCTCCCCTTCTCTCTTTTTAAAAGAGCCAAACCGCCGTAAGTCCCGATCCAAAGCGAACCGTCGCGGGCTTCGTGAACGGCTTTCACGTCATTGCTCGGCAGACCGTTTTCGGTCGTGTAGCGTGTCGCCGTGCCGTCCTTGTAATGAATCAGACCTTTATCAGTGCCGAACCACAAAGTTCCTTCGCTGTCCTGCTGAATTACCCAAAAATTAATGTCGCCGATTGGCAAGCCCAGGCGTTCGGTGAAGTCCGTGAACTTGCCGCTTTCGTAATACTGAACGCCGCGGACACTGCCGATCCACAAACGCCCGGCGCGGTCTTCATGCAGGGACTGGACGATCTCGTAGAGCAGCCCATCACGCTGCGTGTAGTTTTTAATCGTGCCGTCCTTGTATTGTGACAACGCGCTGAACGAACCGATCCAAAAACTGCCGTCGCGCGCCTGCAACAACGGATAGACGTTTTTGTCCGCGAGACCGTCTGCCGAGGAAAGCGACGTGACCGCTTGTCGCGTCAGACGGTTGATTCCGAGTTCGTGCGTACCAACCCAAAGCGTGCCTTCGCGGTCCTCAAAGAGGTTCATGACGTGATTGCTGGACAGTCCGTCGGTCGTGTCGTAGCAAGGGAAACGGTTGGCATTGAAGCGACAGATGCCGTCTTCTTTAGTGGCAAGCCAAATATCGCCTTGCCTGTCTTGAAAGATGTCTCTAACGAGGCTTTGCGGCACGCCGTCTTGGGAAGTGTAGGTTGTTACCGCGCCGTCTTTCATGCGGTACAAATTGCCGGACGCCGACAGCCATAACGCGCCGTCCAAGGTTTCCAACATTTCCACATAAACAAAATAGTTAAAAGTGCGGTCAAGCGAAATCCGTCGCGGGTCGAACGGCAAAGCGTAATTCGTCGCGCGCCCGTCCTGAATCCGGCGCAAGCCTCCGGCATCGATCTCCCAGCGCGAATTGGCAGGCGAAACATAAACCTTATAGTTTCTATCACCCTCTTGCCGTTCAACCGTGATGCGCCCGTCGCGCAGGCGCGCGTCTCCGACGGACGTGAAAATCAACAGACTCCCGTCTAAATCTTTCTGCACCCCATTAACCTGGTTCGAGGGCAGTCCGTCAGCCGTAGTAAAGGATTGAGCCTGCCCGTTGCGAAAGCGCACCAAGCCACCGTCTTCCGTGCCGAGCCAGAGCGTATCATCCGCTTCGGCGAAGATGATCTGAATGCGATTGCTCGCCAGTCCTTTGGTATTGTTCTTGTTGAAGACGGCGAACTTCACGCCGTCAAATCTAACCAGCCCGTCAAAAGTCGTGAACCACAGATAACCGTCGTTCGTTTGCACAATCCCATAAACCGAATTCTGCGGCAGCCCGTCGTCCGCCGTCCAATGGTCAAACCGATACTGCGCCGTTGCCGTCGTAACGCACAAACAAAAGCAGAAACACAGTAATAATTTCCTCGACAAATTTGTCACAAGTTTTACGGCGGCAAAGAAAAACAAAAAGTTTATGAATGAATAGCATTCAAATTTAACTTGGAGGCAAATAATTAACAAGTTTAAGAAATAAATAAAATTAAAGGGCGCCGTAAATATATTTACCTGAATGAGAAACTTTTGAGGTATCCTGCAAATATGAAACAAGCACTTTTTTCAGTAATCGTTTTAGTTCTATTGATAACTCCCGTTTGGACGCAAAAAACCGTTAGTGCAGAACGGCTAACTTCCAAAATTGAAAATCTTGATCTTCTGACAGAAGAGTTTTCTTTCCTGATCCAAAACTTTAAGATGAATCATCAGTCCGAGGTGAACAATCTCAATATTAAAGTTCGCGTTTGCTATGAAAACAACATATCAGAGGTCAAATACCCCGACTTTCGAGCAATTGCTAAAGACATTGAAGATCTTCTAAATAATTATCCGAA
>CADCUR010000017.1:11293-12247 GCA_902805935.1 uncultured Pyrinomonadaceae bacterium | reverse complement strand
TGAAAAAATATCCGATGATTGAAAACCTAACGAGTGAAATACAAGTCTCTCCATCAGAAAAAGTCTCCTATCTACGTTCAAGCATTGTTACGCGCAGCCGGTCAAAAGGAAAAGGAGCGAAGTAATGAATAAACGCACGAAGAAAGCGAGCCGTTAAACATTTATAGATTTCATGTGGAACACAAACGCTCGGCAGAAGTCATTGAATTATAAATCTGTCTCAGAGACGACCCTTTTGTCTGAACAAATTCTTCCCGTCGCGGACGAACGCTCATTAAATTTCGCAGCCGTGCCGACGCAGCGGTCTAATTTTCATTACGGCTTTACGCGGCGAAACGAATTGCTGAACGCTTTCGGCATAAATTTTTAGGCGGAATCTTACCGATCTCCCGAACATTACTTTAAATCATGGCGAATACGATTTTCTATTGACTTGCAGCAAGACAAAAATTGAAAATAAATTCGGTATTTGCAAGTTAAAATTCGGCAGAATATAAAATTGGGCGGCTGCGCGATGTGTCACGCAAACTGTAAGTTATAATGGAGCGTAAGCAACCATTATGAGCAGTAACCCAAAGTGTATAATTGTTACGGGACGAGCAGGGGCGGGCAAGACTACTCTGTCCAAGAAACTTGCGAAGCAGTTGTGGATGCCGGTCATTAGCCGTGATGAAATCAAAGAAGGGTATGTCAACACTTTTGGCGTAAAGCACGACCGGCTACCGCCTGACACTGATGGCTTCGTGTCGAACTTTTTCTTCGACATCGTTTGCCAATATCTTACTAACAAGGTTTCCATCGTCATTGAGGCGGCATTCCAACATCAGGTTTGGGAATCGAGAATGCCGAAGATTTGTGAGCTTAGTCATCCCTTTATTATTTTATGCTCGATTGATGAAGAAACGGCGGCAAAGCGGCACTTGCAAAGGGGTTTGGCTAACCCGCGTCGAGAGT
>CADCUR010000017.1:0-11283 GCA_902805935.1 uncultured Pyrinomonadaceae bacterium | reverse complement strand
GCCGAATTTAGATGAGATTGCATATCAAATTCAGTCACATAATTTTCAACAAAATTCAAAGCAATCAAAATTTTGATTTGAGAAATGAATAAACCGGCTCTTCTCATAATAGATATTCTCAATGATTCGTTCGCAAGCCCGCAGCTTAGCGCCAAACGAGCTGAGCTTTGTGATTCGATTAATAAACTTCTCTTTTTCGCCCGCGAGAAACAGTTTCACATTATATGGGTTCGGCAAGAGTTCAAGGCAGATTTAAGCGATGCTTTCCTTGAAATGCGCGATGAAAATATCAAAATGTATATCGAAGGAACTTTCGGCAGCAAAATACTTGAAGAGCTACAGCAAATGGACGATGAGCGCGAGATTATCAAGAAGCGATACAGCGCTTTCTTTCAAACGGAACTCGACGACTTATTAAAAAGGCTCAATCCTTCTTTTCTGGTTTTGGCTGGCGTAAATACGCACGCTTGTATAAGAACGGCTGCCATTGATGCTTACCAGCTTGATTACAGGGTTCAAATCATAAGCGATTGTGTTGCATCGCCCGACAAGAGGCATCACGAAGTTACGCTGGATTATTTAGAAAGGATTTCAAAGGTATCCAAACTCGACAAATTTAAAGAGGAATTTAATGCACAGTAGCCGCCGAAAACGCCGCCTGACAATTTAAGGGACTTGAGGGCGCGCACAGCGACTTTCTTATCAACCTTGCGTGGTTACTTTCGGCGGGTTTGGCGGCGGTTTTGCCCTACATCATCGCAGCCTTTAGCCGCCTATCCTGGTAAAATGTGAACCGACTGCTTAAAATCGTTGGTTACAGCATCTGGAGCGAAGGCAAAACTTGGGGCGTGCGTTTGCGTGTCAGCCACATACGGTCAACGAAGTGCGCGCTCGGCAAATCAAGCGAATCTTTCGGAATCGTCTTGGATTGGTGATTTTGCAGCGCGTCCGCGCCGATTATATTAATTAATTTTCGCCCCAGAATTATTCCATTTCAAAAAAATATTAATTTGCCGCCGGAAGATTGGGAATAAAAATTTAACTATCCGCGATGGAAGAGCACGAACAATTTATCTTCCGAATCGGCAAGTATTTTTTATTTACGCGAAATTGCTCCGCTAAACTTCAAAAACGTCAAAAAAATAAATGTAAATTTTCCGAACGCGCTTCGCCTGAATGTTCAGACGATGCGCCCGGCGCGCAAAGCGATGTGGCGGGTGCCGAGCCGTTCGGCTTCCGCTTCGTTGTGCGTGACGTAGAGGAAAGGAATTTTCGCTCGCTGCTGCGCCGCCGCGATTTCGTCGAGCAGTTTGGCGCGGAGTTCCAAGTCAACCGCCGATAAAGGCTCGTCGAGCAGCAACACTTTCGGATCGGAAGCCAGGGCGCGCGCCAGCGCGACGCGCTGCTGTTCGCCGCCCGACATCTCGCGCGGCAGACGCGCGCCGAGCGGTTCGATGCGAAAGAGCGAAAGCATTTCTCGCGCGCGGGCGAGCCGCGTTTTTTTGTCCGCGTTTTTTATTCCGTAGGCGATGTTTTCGGCGGCGGTCAGATGCGGAAACAAAGCGTAATCCTGAAAGACGAAACCGACGCGGCGCTGTTGAATCGGGAGGTTGATGCGGCGGCGCGAATCGAAATAAACGGTTGAAGCGACGCTTACCGCGCCTTCGTCCGGCGCGAGAATTCCGGCGACGAGCCGCAACGTCGTCGTTTTGCCCGAACCCGAAGCGCCCGACAAAATCGTGATGCCGTCCGGCGCGGCGGCGAATTCGATGTCGAGCGTAAAATCGTTCGTCCGACCGACGCCGCTGCCGTTGCTCAAACGCTTTTTGACGTTAATTTCGAGCATCGTTTATCCGTAAACGTTCGAGCGGCTGATTTTGTTGGTCAGGTAAACGGCGAGAATCGAAATCGCCGTTAAAATCAGCGCCAGAATCTGCGCCCGCCGGTCGTCGCCCGAAGCGACCGCTTCGTAAATGGCGAGCGGCATCGTCTGCGTTCTGCCGGGAATGTTTCCGGCGATCATCAAAGTCGCGCCGAATTCGCCGAGCGCGCGGGCGAAGCTCAACACCAGCCCGGCGATGATGCCGCGCCGAGCGAGCGGCAGAGTGATGCGGAAAAACGTTTCGAGTTCGCTTTTCCCCAATGTGTAAGAAGCCGTTTCGTAATCCGGGTTGACCGATTCGATGCTCGCCCGCGCCGCTTTTATCATCAGCGGCAGCGCGACGACGACCGCCGCAATCACCGCGCCCTGCCACGTAAAAACAAACGTCCAGCCAATCGTCTCGTAAAGAAATTCGCCAATTAGCCCGCGCCTGCCTAAAAGAACGATTAAATAATAGCCGGTGACGGTCGGCGGCAAAACGAGCGGCATCGTCAAACAAGCGTCGAGCAGTTCCTTTCCCCAAAAATCGCGTTTTGCAAGCAGAAAAGCGAACGCCAAGCCCAAAACGCCGACAATCGCAGTGGCAAACGTGACGACGAGCAAAGACAATTTGAACGATTCCCAGATCATCTTTCCGGGGCGCCCTCGAAACCGTATTTACGAAGCACGGCTTGACCTTCGGCGCTCGTAACGAAGTTGATAAAATCCTGCGCCGCCTGCTTGCGCCCGCTGTCTTTGACGATTGCTGCCGGATACAAAATCGGCTGGTGCGTCGTTTCGTCCGCCGCCGCGACGACGCGCGCTTTACCTTGCGCCCCGAGCGCGTCGCTGCGGTAAACAATTCCGGCGTCAACCTCGCCGCGCACGACGTAATCCAAAACCTGCCGCACGTCTTCCGCCAAAATCAATTTCGATTCGACGCGGCTAAAAAGATCGGTTTTCCTCAAACTTTCCTCGGCGTATTGCCCAGCGGGAACGGTTTTCGGATTGCCGACGGCGATGCGCCGCGTTTCGGGTTTCTCCAAATCGGCGAACGACGCGATGTTTGTTTTTGAATCTTGCGGGACGATTAAAACGAGCGTGTTGCGGGTGAAATCGCGGCGCGTTTCCGTTTCGATCAGATTTTTGGCGGCGAGTTCGTCCATCTGCCTCGCGCCTGCGCTGGCGAAAACGTCCACCGGCGCGCCCGTCTCGATCTGTTTTTGCAAAGCGCCCGACGAGCCGAAATTGTAACTGACATTTCTGCCGGTTTTCGCCTGATAAAGCGCGCCGATTTCATTAAAAGCGTCTTTCAGCGAAACGGCTGCCGAAACGGTTAAATTTTCCGCGTTCGCGCCCGCATTGTTAGATGTCTCACCGCTCGATTGACAGCCCGAAAAGGCGACGAGCGCGAGCAGCACGCAAAAAAGTCGAGCCGTGATTTTCATAATTCTTTCACCGAAATTCCTTCACCGAAACTTTCAACGAGATGCGTTTTTGTCGTCGGCGCTGAGTATCCTGAGCCGCACGATTTGGCGCACCCAGCGCGCCTGCTTTTTTTCGTCCGGCACAACCAGACGCAAATTCCCTTCTCCGCCGGAAAGCAATTTGCCGTCGCGCCGGTCGGCGAGCAAAATCAATTTGTCGGTAAACGCCGGATCAATCTCCGGCAGGGCAAAAACGGCTCGGTAATCGTCCGCCGCCTCGATTAGCAGAAAAGACGCCAGTCGCCGCCCGCGCAATTTGTCTCCAAACTCGATGCCGCCGAGCTTTAAAGCTTCGACGAGCGCGACGCCTTCAAACGTCGCTTCCTTTCCGTGATCGGTGACTTTCACCGTCCGGCGCGGAAGCCGGCTGATGTCGGACAAGCTGATTTTCGTCTGCCGGTTTTCCTCGTTTTCGACAACGAGAGCGTATTTCTGAACGGCGGGGGAATTTTTCGCCGGTGCGTTTACCGTTTGCCCGGAAACGAAAGCGGCTGTCGCGGCAAACACGAGCGTCAAAAATAAAAAAATCGGCAGTCGAATCATATTTTTCATTTCCCTTTATTATTTAATTTTATCAATCTCCGCCGCAACGAGAAGAATTATTTTTTTAGTTTTCGCTTCAATTAAAAAACGTCCTTCAAGTTGAAACGCTCGCGCACGACATCCAAAATGCTCGGCTGGTCGCTCGCGCGGCTCGTAAATCCGATTTCATCGCTCGCGCCCAAGTTCCCGGTTTTTTCAATCGCCGGATAAAAACCGCTTCGCTTGCTTTTAGCGAAACGCTGGATAATGTTCTTGCGCCCGAGATGATTAAATTCATACGATTATTAACATACAACGCTTTTGTTTTTCACGCGGTTGAAGACGAAAACACCGCCGAGATTTTATTCCGACGGCGTTTTCGTTAGATGCGGAACAGGCAACTTGCGATCAGGCTGCGGCGGCTGATTCGAGTTTCGGCGCGGCTTCCCAGTCAATCGGGATTTCGGTGATGCCGTGCAGGTAATTGCTGATGATTTTATCGCCGATGACCATCACGATGTTCACTAAATTGGCTTCGGTGTAGCGCGCCGCTCACTATGCCGCACAGCGCGCTGCTCAGATTAGTGACGCCGACCAAATACGGCATCAAGCAAATCAAACGCATCGGACGCATCGCTTTTACCGCCGAACGACCGGCGGATTTCTGGGCGGAACGCGGATACGATTGGTATGCCAGTCTTTAAATTTCTTCACAAAAATGAGTCGCAAACTGCGATGCGAGAAATTAAATTTTCGTTTTTGCCGTCGGGTTCCAAAATCTCGCCGTTCGTTTGCCGCTTCCAAATAAGCGAGTAAATGATTTTTTTATTGAAACGATTTTTTCTTCACTTTCGTTCAAGCCGCCTTTGTTTTCAATTTAAACAATACTTCATCGCCGCCAGCCTCAACGGTGTCACCAACGGGCAATGTATCGGTGCCTTTTTTATTCATTTGACAAAACTAGTTGTATATGCAACTATCATTTTGTGCCAAGGTTTTTCTAGCTTGGAAATCAATTTATAAGCGGAGACAAAAATGAAAACAGCTAATTTGGAGACAAATCAAAAAGTTGAAAGATGGAGCGTTTTTACGCTTACATTGTGGGCGTTGGCAGCGGCAATAGCCGGATATTACGGGTTGTTTACGAAACTGCCCTTTTTCGGAATCGCGCCGCTCGTCGTCGGAGGCATTGCAATTCCCGTGATTGTTTATTATCTGAATGAAAATTTCCGGTCATACATCCAGTCAATTGACCTAAAACATTTGACGATTTTTCACCTCTGGCGCATTCCGGCGGGATTCGCCTTTTTGTATTACGGGAGCCAGAATCTGCTGCCGGAAACTTTTGTTAGAAACGCCGGTTACGGAGATTTAGCCGTCGGGTTTCTGGTTCCGCTGGTTTTAATGTGGAACGGCGGTGACGCAAAATACTTAACATTTCACGTTTTTGGACTGCTCGATTTCGTCGTTGCCGTCGGCACCGGGCTGACGTTTACGATTTCGCGCGTTCCTTTAATGGATAACATTGCGACTTTTCCCATCGTTTTGATTCCGGTGTTCGGCGTCTGCGTCACGGGCGCGTTGAGCATTATGACGCTCGACATTCTGCTCAGGAAAAGAAGCGCGGCGCGCCAGACTTCCGTCCTTTCAAATTCTTACGCGGCGGAGGCGAGAACTAATGGCTAAAGTATTAATTTACGGCGCAACCGGCGGTCAGGGCGAGGCGGTCGCACGCGAGCTTCTCGCCGCCGGCGAATCGGTCAAAGTTCTGCTTCGCAACGATAAAGACTCGGGTAAATTTAAGAAATTAGGCGCTGAGATTGCTTACGGCGACTTTGATGGTGAATCGTCGCTCGTTGAGGCGAGCAGAGGCGTTGATAAAGTTTCGCTTGTTTTGCCTTTGAATTTCGACACTGACGAATTTTTTACTTACGGGAAAAACGCGGTTGACGCGGCGCGGAAAGCCGGTGTTGAACTAATCGTTTATAACGCGAGCCTGACCACACCGAACGACGAAAGCATCAGCCGTCCGTTTTTCGAGACGATTCGCCGGATCGAATCTTACGTGCTTTCATCGGGTCTGAAAGCAATCGTTCTTCGCCCGTCGCTCTATCTCGATAATTTTTTGGCTCCGTGGACGCTGCCTTTGATTTACGAACGGAAAATTATCGCCTATCCGTTGGCGGAACATTTGCGCCTGCGCTGGACGAGTCATAAAAACTTGGCAATTTTCACCGCAGCGGCGTTGCAGCGACCCGATCTGGCGGGTAAGATTTTGGATGTTGTGGACGAAAAAGATTTGAGCGGCGCGGAAATCGCGGGACTCATTTCGCAAAAAGTAGGCGCGGAAATCAAATACGTCGGCGTCAGCCCACAGGAGTTCGGCGACCGGCTCAAACCGGTTTTGGGCGAGCGGGCGGCAGAAGAACTGACGACGCTCTACAAGTTTATCAATCAAGACGACGGCAAGATGCTGCGAAAAAATTACGACGAGTCGCGGCGCTTATTAAACGTCAATCTCGAAAGCGCAAGCGAATGGGCGAACCGTGCGTTCGCGCCCCAGAAAGCATCAAAGGATTTATGAAAACGAAAGCTCTCGCTCGAACGATTGCCGATCAGTGTGTCGCCGTACAGGTTAGAAAACTTAATCGCGCGGTGACGAATATCTACGACGAAGAATTGCGCGCGCACGGATTGACCGTCGGGCAAATCAACATCCTCGTTGCCGTCGCTCAATCCGGCAAAGCGACGCCGCGCGAGATAGGCGCGAATCTGTTGCTGGAAAAATCGACTTTGAGCCGCAGTCTGGAGCTGATGATCAAAAACGGCTGGCTCGAAGCGGCGTGTTCCGATGCGGGCAGAAAACAAAGCGTCGCGCTCACGAAAGCGGGCGAAAAATTGCTGACCGATGCGAGCGGATCGTGGGCTAAAGCTCAAAAGCGAGCAAAAGAGATGATCGGCAAAAGCAATTTGACGACGCTCTTTGAAACAACCAAATCACTTAAAGAAAAAATCTAACAGCGCGGCATTCAAATTTCTTTCAAAAATTCGTGAACGAACTGCACCGCCAGCAAGTTTCGACCGTCGCGCGCCGGTTTTTGCTAATGCCTTTGGTGCCGAGTTCGATTTTGGCGGGCATCATTTTGTACGCGGCATCGCGGCAATAAAATCACCCAAAACATTAAATTTTTCATTGTTTTATCAATCCTTTTTCTCAACCGTTGGAAATTTCATCCTTCTTTTTCAAATTTCGGTCAGCCGTATGTCCAGTTTCGCGGCGGCGCGAGAGGTTTTTTGAAAGTTCTTGATGCAAAAACATTGGCTTACGCCGATTTTCGCGGCAATTTGCAATACATTAGCGTCGGAAATTTGACCAAAAATAACCGAGCCGCTTTGATTTTGATGAATTATCCGAACCGGCAGCGGTTGAAAATTTTCGCCCGCATCGAAGTTCTCGAAGCGAAAGACGCGCCGGAATTGATAGCAAAGCTAGAAAATCCAAATTACAAAGCGCGAATCGAACGAGCGATGATTCTCCGCGTCAAAGCATTTGACAGGAACTGCCCGCAGCACATCACGCCGCGTTTTACGATTGAAGAAATTAGGACAATGAACCAGCCGCTTTACGAACACATCGAAAAACTCGAAGCGAAAATCGAATTATTTAAAGGAATCGAAAACTAGGCGCGCCCCGCCTAACAATCCGGCGTCATCGCCCAGTTCGCCGCGCACGATCACGGTGTTTTTTGAAATGCTTCCGAAAGATCTCTGCCGAATCGTTTCCTGTGTGTGCGGCATAAATAAGTTCCAGCCGGCGCTTGCGCCGCCGCCGATGACGATAATTTCCGGGTTTAAAATATTTATCAAACTCGAAAGCGCCACGCCGAGGTAAAAACCCATCTGCCGAAACACTTCGAGAGCCAGTTCATCGCCGTTCATTCCGGCTTCAAATATATCGGAGGCTGTCGGCGACTCGATGTTTTTCAAGTTCGATGCGGGATATTGTTCCGCCAAATCTCCAGCAATCCGAACGATTGCCGAAGCCGACGAGTATTGTTCCACGCAGCCGCGCGAACCGCAGCGGCAAATCGTGCCGAACGCTTCGACACAAATATGTCCGATTTCTCCCGCCATCGCGTCGGCTCCGCGTACAACTCGTTTGTCAATAATAATTCCGCCGCCGACTCCGGTGCCGAGCGTCACCAAAATCGAACTGGCGTGATTTTTCGACGCGCCGCACCAGCTTTCACCGAGCGCTGCGGCGTTCGCGTCGTTTTCGAGAATTGCTTTAATGCCGAGTTCTCTTTCGAGCGCGGCGACCATTTCGAAGTTGTTCAAGGCAGGCAGATTCGGAGCAACGGTGATTATGCCCGCGCCGAAGTCGATCGTGCCGGGAATTGCCGCGCAGATGCCCTTAATGTGGTAAGAATCGACACACTTGGTTCGACATTCAAGGGCGGATTCGACGATTTGCCGGACGATTTCAACGGCGCTTTTGCCGCGCTCGGTTACGCGCCGGGTTTGGTATAAAATCGTCCCGTCGCAGTCAACCGCCGCCATCCGCAAATTCGTTCCGCCTAAATCGGCAGCCAAAACAATTTCTTTACCCATATAAATTCGCGGCTAAAAAGATGTGCCGCTATTTGCTCCAAAGCCCGATGAATGCATCGGCGAGACGGTCGCGCCAACTCGTCCAGTTGTGTCCAGTAAATTCTTCGCGGTAAACGACCGGAAAGCCTCTGGCGCGCAGCAAAACATTTACGCGGCGGCTGTCTTCAACGCCTTCAAACGTTCCGTCGTCAAAATAAAAACGGAACTTTGTTTTGCTTGCGTCGAGCTTCGATAATTCATTCACGACTCGTTCGTTATCAACCCAGAACGAAGAACTTTGACCGCCGATGCGCGAGAACACTTCGGGATATTTCAGCCCGACCCAAACGCTTGTAATACCGCCGAGACTCGCTCCTAAAATCGCTCTTTCGTCTGGTTTTTTGATGGTGTTGTATTTCGCGTCAATGGCGGGAACAACTTCGGTTGCGAGAAATTTGGCGTAATCGTCGCTCGCCCAGTATTCTTTCGTGCGGTCTTTGTAATCAACGAAAACCATTATAAAAGGCTTGATTTTGCCTGCGTTTTCTAAATTGAGTGCAGTCTGAACGGCTTTCGCACGTTTGAAATAATCACTTCCGTCCTGAAAATACAAAACGGGCAAAGGCATTGATTCGCTCGCGCTCAAAGCCGGCGCGTAGACTTGAACTCGACGCGCTTCACCAAAGACTTTTGAGTTTATTTCGATGGTTGCTAGCGTCGGAATGAAATTTTCCAAGTCCTTGTCCCGATCCGTCGGTTTGTATCCGGGCATTGCAACAACCGAATTTTCACCGCCCACGCCGTTGTCGAGTTTATTCGGGTTCAAAGGGTCGGCAATCCATTCGCCATCAGCAACTAATTTATATTCGACTCGCGCCGTCGCGGGAAATTCCATCGCGGCGGCTTTGAGATTTCCACCAACCTCCTGCAGAATCACGCCGCGTGGCTGCCAGCCGGTAAAATCTCCGGCAAGCCGCACTTGTTTTGCCGCGCCGCGATAAACGAAAATCGCTTTGTTGCCGACGATTATCGGGCTGATTTTCGCGTTTTTTACTTTTTCAATGATTTCCGCAGACAGTTTTTCCGGCGTTGACGCACCGCCGATTTTATTTAGCGAAACAAACGAAGAATTGCCCGGCGTAATTACCGCCAAAAATCCGGGCGTTTCCGTTCCCGGCATTTTCGCGGTCAAAACGAATTTGCCGTCCGCGCCGACTTTTGCCGACGCGCGCTGTTCGCCGAGCAAATAAGCGACAATCGAATTCGGCGCGGCAGTTCCTTTGACTGTAAAACTTTCGCCAGCTTTGAGTTTGGCTAAATCATCTGGCGTCGGCGACGAAAGATTAAATCCGGTTTGCCCGCCGATACCGTTTTTCACGTAGCGATTATAAACAACATCAGGCGTGTCCAAATTTTTGCCCGCCTGCAAATTAACCGCCAGCCGAATAAACTGCGCCATTGACCACGCGAGCGGCGTTGCCGATCCGGTGCCTTCGCCGAATTTGAGTTCGGGAATAAATTGTTTGTCTATATTTTTCGGCGCACCCGCTTTGTCCCAAATTTGTTCTGGAATCATCAAGCCTTCATTGGCGAACGCTGCCATATTATTTAGCCGCAACGCGGCGTGAATTTGACAGGCAAGCTGTTGATTGATGATTCGCGAATTCTCCGTAACAGTTTTTCGGAAATCGGCATTTTGCTTTTCGCAAAGCGCAAGCTCGTATTGCCCGCGCTCTCCCGAAAGCAAAGCCCAAAGCCTTCCCTTCCCGGTGTATTTTCCGTCCCAATTCCAACGCCGCCCGTCGTCCATTTCGCCGTAGCCGTCGTTGTTGTAGCGATAAAACGCTTCGCCGTTCGGCGTGTTGACTTTGATTTTTTCGTCAATAATTTTGAGAGATTTGACGATTAACGGATCGTCGGGCGATTTGATTCCCAAACGCACGAGTTCGAGAAATCCCGCGTCAACGATTTCCGATTCGAGAAAAGTTCCCGCGCCGTTATTTAAAACGGTTTTCTCTTCAGCGTCGGGCGTTCCGTTTTCCGTCAAGCGCAGGTAATAATTTCCGTCGCCGTATTTGCCGGTCGTCGTCGCCGTCCAGCGGTCAACGTTTCGCGCCCAATCGTCGGCAGTCGCCAGATAAATCGTCGCGCTCGCTTCGTCGCCGTTTCGTTTCGCAATATCAGCCGCGCAAACCAGCCCGGCGATTTCCGCCGCAATCGTCGAAGGCGAATAACCCGATTTTTCTTCCCAACGCTCCTGCGGCGTTTTCGGTCCGGTTTTCACTAAAAAATCGGCGGCTTTTCTAACGTGTTTTTCGTAAGTTTCCTTGTCGTCGCGCCCAAGCTGATAAGCCAGAATCAGCGGATACGCCACTTCGTCGAGCTGCAGCGAACCCCAAAACGGCTTGCCGTCGAGAAACGAATTTTGCGGAAAACTGCCGTCCGGCTTTTGCTGAACCCGAAACAAAAAATCGAGCGCTCTGACAGCCGCCGCCTTGTCGCCCAACGCCATAAACGCCGTCGCCACTTGATACAAATCCCTCGACCAGACGAGATGATAACCGGCAACCGTATTTTCATTCGCGTTATCGCCGCCGCCCCACGGAACAGACAAAGAAGCGATATTCGCGCCGCGATTGATTTTGTCTTCGTGTGCCTTTAACTGCATCGCCGCCATATTAAACTGCGCCTGGTATTTCGGCTCGACTTTACGGAGAGTTTTAACGTAATCGCTCCAGTCTTTTTCGTATTCGGCGAGGCATTTAGCAAAACCTTTTTTTTGGGAAGCGATTGAATTGCCAAATGCTTTAACCCAACTTTTTT
>CADCUR010000016.1 GCA_902805935.1 uncultured Pyrinomonadaceae bacterium | reverse complement strand
GACAATAAAATCGTCCGCGCCCTTTTAAGCGATTACCTCGTGACCGGAATTTTCACGGCGCAATCGGGAATCGCTTATTCGGCTTTGGTCACTGGCGACCCGAACGGCGACGGCATTACCTCGACCGACCGTGTGCCGGGAACGCGCCGAAACGAATTTTCCACTCCGCCGATTTATCAAGTTGATATGCGCGTCGGACGCATTATTCGTTTCGGCGAACGCTATCGCCTGTCGCTTTTCGCGGAAGGCTTTAATATCTTCAATCGCTCGAACGTGCAAAACGTTTTCAGAAATCTTTACGGATTCAGCAATGCAACCACGGGAACAAATCCGCTGCCAATTCGCTTGTCGCCGGCGGCAACCAATTTCGGTACGCCTAGCGGTTTTGTTTCCGGCTCGCCTTCGTTCACTTTCAATTCGAGCTATAACCGCGAGTTTCAACTCGGCATTCGCTTCGATTTTTAAGTCGAACAATTTTCGTTATAAAAAAGCGGGAAGATTAATTTCTCCCCGCTTTTTTATTTTTGCAATTTGATTTTCAATTTTTATAACTGTTCAAGTTGCTCCCGTGCCTCGCGCACGGTTTCATCAAAACACTGTTCCAGATTCGAGTTCACGCCGCGCAATCCGTTGATAACCTTTTCGCCCCAATCAATATATTCGAGCCGACGTTTGTCTGACCAATCGGCAGGCGGATTTTCCGTTACATCGCGGATGTTGCTGATTTTATCGGCGAGTTTGATGTATTTTGCGCCGTCCGACAGATGCGGCGCGTGCTTGATTTGAAGTTCTTTACGTTTGGCTTTCGGTAAACTTTTATTATCGGTTACTTCCAAAACATATTGGCTGACGGTCGCCCCGAAAAGTTTCGTGATTTCTCGCTTTGTCGTTTCCGTGTCTTCGATTGTATCGTGCAGAACGGCGGCGATGAGAACGTCATAATCTTCGATTTTGCCGACGTTCGCCAGTAGATTCGCTACTTCCAAAACGTGATTAATATAAGGTTGTCCGTCCGCGCCTTTGCGCTTTTGCCTTGAGTGTTTTTGGGCGGCGAAACTAATTGCTTGTAAAAATTTCGGCAAATCGTTTTTCATAACGGAAGAATTTTAGCCACGAACAAACACGAAAATTCACGAAAAATTAAATGAAATTTCTTTCGTGAATTTTCGTGTTTGTTCGTGGCTAAAAAATTATTTTTTAACTTCAATCGTCAAAACCTGCTGACCGGAAACTATAAACTCCGCAGGCGCGAGTTCCTGTTCGGTCAAAACGGTTGAAAGCGTCGGTTTGAAACCGCCCGCCGTGCGATTATTATTCAACGTCGCCAGCACTGACGGCGGCAGATTCGGCAATTCGCTGGCGCCGATAATCGCGCCGCTCGTAATGCGGTTGATTTGCACGTAAAGGCGGTCGGCTTTTTTGATTTCGTTGATTACTTTAACGAGTTCGCCCAAATCTTTCGGGATGAATTGTTTCGATGTCGCCGCGTTCAGCAAACTGCCGTCGCTGACCGTGACGGTTAGCATTCCGTTCGGCGTGTCGGCGGGAATCGAGACGGGGATTTTCTGCGAGAAAATTCTACCTGTATCGGTTCTGACGAACGCCTGCACTTCGACGGTTTCGCCCGCTTTGACTTCTGTTTTATCGAGCGCTATGCGTTCCAAAATTCCCGTGCGGCTACCGTCAACCGAAGTCAGATTTAAATTCACTTCGGAGATTTCCGCATTCTCGAAACGGCTGTCGAGCAGCGCGTTGACCGGAACGGAAACGCTCGCGGCGGCGACGGCGACGGCTGACGCTCCGGTAAATCGGCGGTCGAGTTTGACCGAAGGTTGATTTTTAATTTTGATTTCGCCCTTGAGTTCAATCATCGAATCGCCCAATCCGCGTTCGTTTGCCACGACCGCGTTGTAAATCGTCATATTCAGCAAAATCGGCGTCAGAAAATCGTCTTTGGCGATTTCAAAATTAAAGGTTTCAATTTGCCCGCGGCTGGTTTCGAGGTTGATCTTTACGGGAATCATTTTCGGCGATTGCCCCAACCGCCCGAAAACGCCGGTCGCGCGGTCTTGCGTCATCGTGCCGACCATCTGGTTGGGAACGGCGATGACAAAAGAATTGTTGACGTTCGGGATAACCGTTACGACGCTCGATTCGGACATCGGCAAATCGGACGTGCCGAGACTCAGAAACGGATGACCGAAAGCGTAAATTTTATCGCCGTCGCGCATCGTCACCGTGCCACTCGCCGCCATACTCGCGTCGCCGCGCACGAGCGCCATCGAAACCGCCGCGCCGCCCTGCAGAGTTTTTTCATTTGCTGTCTTTAGAGAGGAAATACTCGTCGCGCCGCCGACGGCTGAAACGGGAAATAAACCGGCTGACAAAAGCTGCGGCGTAAACTGGTTTAATGTTTCCTGCGAAAAACCGTTGAAGGCGACGGGCGTGGCAATCGGCTGAAAAGTCTGACCGGCGATGGCATTTAAGGCTGAACCGGAATTGGCGTTTGCCGCGAGTGAACTTGAAATCCTCCGGCTATTCGGGAAATTCGTCTTCCAATCGGTCGCGGCTAATTCGGCGAACGAAACGGCGCGCGGCTCTTTGGATTTAAATTTGATGTTTTGATTTTGCTCAAAAATCGAGAGCATTTGAGCGATGGGCGTGATGCCGCAAATCGGTTCTTTGGCAAACGGAAAACTGTAAGCGATGGCGCCGACGAGCCGCTCGCCGATATAAACGGGCGAGCCTGACATTCCTGCGAAAACGCTTGTCCGGTTGGCGCTGCCGCCGGAGATGCGCCCGACAATCATATCCTGTTTCGGACCGACCGCGCCCGGCACGACGCCGAGGATTTCGACCTGATATTCTTCCGGTTCGGTGCCGCGAAAAACCGTCCGCGCCGTGCCTTTCATTCCCGCTTTGAGTTCGGCGAGCGGAAAATAATTCGATGTTTTCGCCGAAACGGTTTTCGGTTCGTTTATGCTTTGCGGTTGTCCGAAGACGTTCAGGCAAAATGTGGAAATAACCAATAAATACGCGGGGATTTTGATTGTTTTCATCTTAATAAAACTCTTCCTTTCCGAAGGCTATTTATGGTAACATTTTAGACGGCTTACCGGAAAGTTTTTTTCTAAAGGCTGACTTTTAAGACTCGCCAATTCCTTTTTCAGTTGTATCTTCTTTCATAAAATTCGGTTGATAAAATTATGGCACAAACAACTCGTCTTTTTAAGAGTGTTTACCGGTTGGTGTTTCCGGTAGTTATTTTGACGGTCGTCGCAGTGTTGGTCGCCGCCGTTTTGCTGGTTCATACGGTCGCCGTTCCGCCGCAGTCGGCTTATCTGGTAACGCCAGAAAAATACGGGCAATTCAGCACGCGCGGCGCGCGGGTGACAGACGAAACTTGGACGAACCGCGATAAAAGCCAATCGCGCGGCTGGCTTTTGCGAGGCGCGGAAAACGCGCCCGCCGTCGTTTTACTGCACCGCTACGGCGCAGACCGCTCGCACGTTCTCGACTTAGCCGTTAAATTAAACGAAGCGACGAATTTTACGGTCTTGATGCCGGATGAGCGCGGACACGGCATCAATCCGACGGTCGCGCAATCTTCCTTTGGCGGCTGCGAAGGCGACGACGCGCTCGCCGCCATCGAGTTTTTGCGCGGGTTGAAAAGCGACAATCAAACAAACTTGGTCGGGCGGAACATCGGTTTTTACGGGGTTGAAATGGGCGCTCTGGGCGCGCTCGCCGCTGCCGCGCAAGACCAGAGCGTCAAAGCCCTCGCGCTCGATTCGGTGCCGCCGACTTCCGAGGACGTGCTGGCTTCGGCAGTTGAAAAACGCTTTCCGTTTGCCAGTTCGTTCACGTCGAAAATCGCTAATCTCGGAACGCCGCTTTATTTTTATAACGGCTGCGACGGGCGCGGCGCGGCGTGCGATTTGGCAAAAGCGGTCGCCAACCGGCAGGTTTTGCTGCTCGCGGGTTTGGATGCGCCGGAACTTCTCGACTCGACGACAAAACTAAACAGATGCTTTCCGAATGCGACACGAGTCGAATCGAAAACAGACTTAAATCCTTCGGGCTATAATTTGATGAACGCTTCGCTCGAACAATCGGCGGCTTACGACCAGCGGGTGATTGAGTTCTTCAAGACGGCATTGAGCGATCAGTAACTTTAAATATCAATTTTTTTCTTTGAGTGTCCGTTCGTTTTGGCAATTTTGTGAATCTCCGCGCTTTCCTCCATTTTGCCAACCGTCTGCACGAGAATTTCCTTTAGTCTCTCCAGCCGTTCGACGGTCGAGC
The DNA here is from genome assembly GCA_902805935.1 of uncultured Pyrinomonadaceae bacterium. GTDB lineage: Bacteria > Acidobacteriota > Blastocatellia > Pyrinomonadales > Pyrinomonadaceae. The sequence goes on along the minus strand of CADCUR010000016.1, from coordinate 8,057 downwards.
GCGTTTCGAGCAGTTGGTATTTCAAATCCGGTTCGAGATTGAACGCCGCCGTCACTAGAAACGACAAGGCTTCCGGCTCGGTTTGCGTTACGTCGGGAAAAGTGCCGCGCTCGCCGCCGAGTTTGTGCGCGGCGAGCGCGACGCGCCGAAAAAGCGTGAATACTTCGTCTGCCAGCGGATTTAAGAGGCTCGCCTCTTCTTTTTCATCTTCAAAAAATTCGACATCGCCGATCAAATAAGGTTCAGTTCCCGCAACGTAATCAATCAAGCGGTAACGAATAACGCCGACTGTCAAAATATTCGAGCGTCCGTCCGGCATCGTTTGCGCTTCGCGCACTTCCGCGACGCAGCCGACGCTGCCCGCCGTCGGTTTTTCGATAAAAGATTCTTGCGGATTGAAAAACGAGACGCCGAACATACTTTTATCGAGCGCGATGTCCTTGAGCATCTGGCGATAACGCGGCTCGAAAATATGCAGCGGCAAAAACTCGTTCGGCAAAAGCACGAGCGGCAAGGGAAACAGCGGCAGATGCCGAATCCCAAAAACTTTTTCTAATGCGTCGGACATAATCTTTAAAAAGTCCTGAGTGCTAAGTAGTGAGTTTAAAGTTAAATTGCTATCTCGACAGCACTCAGGACTCAGCACTGATTTTTAGAGCGATGAAATCCGCAATTTTATCCGGCGTTTCGTCGCTCAACGCCAGACGCTTTGCGCCGACGACGGCTTCCGCCATTTGTTCGACGCGAGTTTTGTAACGATTGTCGCGGACGATTAAATCTTCGACGACGCGGCGTTCTAACATCTCGCGCGAAACGTCTTCGCCGACATCCGCCGCAACCGCATATTCGACGGGCGCGGAATGATTTTTAATGCGAACGTGCAAAGCGCCGGTTAATTCTCGCGCTTCTTCACGGATTTTACCCAATTCGAGATTTGAATTCGGAAAGCCGAGATGCCCGCGCAGTGTGATTTCGATAATCGGTTTGAAATCAGCCGCTTCGTTGCCGTTCCTATAATCGCTCGCGGTTCTGGCTTCGCCCTTTACTTTTTCCAAAACTTTTCCAGTGATTTCCTTTGGCTCGGCATAACCCGAAACATCAAAGCCGATGCGCTGAAACGGACGCTGCCGGTAATCGCGGACGTGGCGAGCGACGACCTCATTGCTCGCGCCGACTTCGACAAGAAACGCGCCGCGCGTTTCGCGGTAATCGTCAATGCTCGTAATCTCCAGCGAACCCGGATTAAACGCCCAATTATCAATCTCGTAACTTTTATGCGTGTGTCCGAGCGCGACGTAATCGGTAACGGATTTTAACTCTTTCAAATTTACTAGCGAAAGCGCGGGCAGCGGATGCGTTTGATGACCTTCGACATCGGTGTGCAAAAGCAAGATGTGAAACGCGCCCTCGCGCCGGTTCTCTCGGATGGCTTCAGTCAGCATCGGAATCGCCCAATTCGCCGACGCGCCATACCAGTGCGAGCCGAAAATTCTGGCGCCTCCGATGTCTATAAAACCGCCTTTGCCTTCGTCTTCGTTCCACGCTTTGTAATTGACTTTTCCGTCTTCGTTCGTCGGCTCAAGCAGTTTTATCAAATTCCAATTCGCCAGCGAGCGCAGCCAGCTAAACTCCGTGTCGTTCGCCTTCTGGTCGTGATTGCCTTCAATCGTGACGCACGGAATGTTGTGGTCTTTCAGTAAACTCAAACCCGCAAAAGCATAATTCATCGTTTCGGGCGGCACATTTCGTTTGTGAAAAAAATCGCCGCCCATAATCACAAAATCAACTCGCTCGCCGATGGCGTATTTCTGCAAAACGTCAATCCAGGCGTCGAAAAAATCGCGCGGCGATTCGTCTAACTGATAGCGCGTGCAGCCGAGATGAACGTCGGAAATGTGTAGGAATTTCATAGCTCTATTATAAACGTTTCAATGCCGAGACGTGAAGGCGCGAAGATGCGTCGAATTTTTATTACGCCCGTAAAGGCTCGGGAAAAACGAAAAAGAAATACGATTCCTTCTCGGTTTTCTTTGCATTTTGCTTTCGCGGTTTTCGCGCGTTTCGCGGGCAAATATTCGATTAAAATTCGTTTCGAGACGGTCAAGGATTGACCGGCAGAACAGTTTCGAGTTCCCAGTTTGAATCGGCAAACTCGTCGCGGTTTTTAATCACGAGCCATTGCCCTTTTCTGTCTTTCATCCGCACCAAACTAAACGAGCCGCGCAGTTTCTTTCCGTGAAAGATAAAATTCAGTCTGCCGTTTTCGAGCTGCTCAAGCGCGTCGCCATCCGCCTGATAATCGCCGTTGTCCCAAACGACGACCCGCCCCGCGCCGTATTTGCCTTCGGCGATTGTGCCTTCGTAATCAATGTAGCTCAAACTGTGGTCGGGAACTTCGATTGCCAGCCGTTTGTGATGCGGATTGAGCGACACGCCTTTCGGGACTGCCCACGATTTCAACACGCCGCCGATTTCCAGCCGCAAATCGAAATGCAGATTCCGGGCGTGGTGTTCGTGAATGACAAAACGGCGTTTCGCGTTCATTTACTTTTTTTCGCCTTCGCTGCGCCTTTCGGCTTTTTGTAAAGTTTCATTCCTTCTTCAATGATTCGTTTCGCCTTCGGCGCGCCGAAGCGCCCGAGCGGTTTGAACTCTTTGCCCTTCGCCTCGTTGTATGAAACGAAAAAATGCTCGATTTCGGCGATTAGCGTTTCGTTCAAATCATCGAGCGATTTTATGTCCGTATGCGTGCGCGAATTGGCGGCGACGGCAATCAGCCTATCGTTGGTTTCCGTTTTCCCGTCTTCTTCGGTTTGTTCGGCGGCGATTACGCCGATGAGCCGCGACGGAATCAGGCAGCCGACGAATGCCGGTTCGTCCATCAAGACCAAAACGTCTATCGGATCGCCGTCGCCGCCGAGCGTGCTTGGAATGTAACCGAAGTCGAACGGAAAAAACGCGCCGACCGGCAGCACACCGCCGAGTTTAAAGAGTCCAAGTTTTTCATCAAACTTATACTTGTTACGGCTGTCTTTCGGCGTGTCAATGATAACGTGCAAATCGCCGGTTTCATCATCGAAAGCGCTTGTTTTCTCAAAAACATTGTTCATAAATTTTCATCGGGCGGCTTTGACGCGCAGCCTGTCGAACTCATTCAATAAAGGTTTTAAATTTAACACTGCTTGTTCGTGCGCCGCGCCGCCACAGCTCGCCAAAACGCCGTTGTGATTCTGTACGTCGCGCAAATCGTAGCGCAGCGGAAAACCGAAAACGTCGGTCATCCGTCCGCCTGCTTCTTCCAAGATAATCTGCGGCGCGCAAGTGTCCCAAAACTTTGTGCGCGGGCTGAGGTGAATATACAAATCGCAAATACGCTCGACAATCAAACCGACTTTCAAACCGACCGACCCGCGCTGAACTTCTCGTTTGATGCCGAAGTTTTCGATAATTCGATGCATTCGCGGGCTGCGATGATTGCGGCTCGTGGCAAGATTCATCTGGGTGAAATCAGTTTTACCGGAAACCCGAAGACGCTGTGGTTCGTCGTTTTCGATTAGAAATGCGCCCGCGTTTTTGACGGCGAAATATAATTTGCCGTGAACGGGCAAAAACACGACTCCTAAAATCGCTTCGCCGTTTTCCGTCAAACCGATTTGCACGCCGAAATCGCCGTCTTTTTTGATAAAACCCCAAGTGCCGTCAATCGGGTCAATCATCCAGACTCTTTTACCCGTCAGGCGATTTTCAGCGTTGTCGGTTTCTTCTTCCGACAATATCGCATCGCCGGGAAACGCCGCCGCGATTCCTTCGACAATGATTCGGCTGGCGGTTCTGTCGGCAATCGTGACCGGCTCGACGAGATTGTCCGCGCCGAGTTTTTCTTCGACGACGATTCCCAGCGCGTAAAATTCTAAAATCCGCTCGCTCGCAACGCGAGCCAGAGCGACGGCGGCTTCGAGTTCCTTTTCCAACATCAATTAAAATTTATCACAGAAAGAATTTAGCTACGAACAAACACGAAATTTCCCGAAACAAAAGCCAAAACCTTTTGTATCCGGTGCGTGTCTGTTCACGACTAAATTTTCTTCGCGCTCAAATAAAAATGCCATAGCAGACGCGCCGCGACCGAACGCAGCGGCTTCCAGCGTTCGGCGATTTTGAGAAATTCGTCAGCCGCCGGTCGGCGTTCCAGACGTTTCAGTTTTTGCCACGCGACGTGCAAAGCCAAATCGCCGCGCGGCATTACGTCGGGGCGCCGCATCGCCATCAGCAGATAAATGTCCGCCGTCCAATCGCCGATGCCTTTGATTCGTTTTAATTCAGTTTTGATTTGTTCATCCGAAAGTTTTTCAAACGATTGCAAATCTAAATTTCCGCCTGCAACCGCGGCGGCGAGTTCGCGGGCATAAACGGTTTTTTGACGCGAGAAATAACACGCCTTCATTTCCGCATCGGTCAAAGACAAAAGATTGTCCGGCGTGATTGCGCCGTTTAATTTTTCCCGCAACAGATTAAACGCCGCGAGAGCCGACGCGAGTGAAACCTGCTGCTCCAAAATAATATGCAGCAGCGTGGCAAACGTCGCCTCGCGCGCCCACATCGGCGGCGCGCCGTAAGTTTGAAAAATGAAAGCCAAATCTTTGTCTTGTTCGGATAATTTTCGGCAAGCGGCGATTAAATTATTTTCGGCAAGCGTTTTTATCATAAATTTTCGAAATTTCGTTATACAATTATCCGTGTGAAAACCGCCGCCGCCAAATCATTTGCTGCCGTTTTTTTGGCGCTCGCCTTTGCCGCCGTCTGCGCCGCTCAACAGCCCTGCGAACTCGCGTCAAAAACCGCCCCGCTGCTGCTCAATCTGCAAATCGGAATGTCGCCCGAACAAGCGCAAATCGTCTTCGGCAAAGATTTAAAGATCAAAATCAAAAAAAGGGGCGAACGCACATTTTTCCAAAATTACATCAAAAAACCTGCGCCCGAATTATTGCGCGGCGTTCGCGCTTTATACTTGAGATTCTTTGACCAAAGACTTTATCAAATCGAAATCTTTTACGAGCCGCGAACGGATTTGACGACGCTCGAAGCGATTGCCGATGCGCTGGCGACGCAATTAAACTTTCCAATTTCGGATTGGCAAATAAAAAACAATCGCGCCGAGATTATCTGCGGCGAAACATCGCTCGTCGCCGATTATATTTTGAATCCGCGCATTGAATTGACGAACGAAACTGTGCGCGCCAAAGTGGAAGCGGCGAGAGTAAAAGACGCACAATAAACTGCCGATGAAAATCCGACACACCGCCGCCGTCTATTTCGCGCTGCAGGGCGTTGCCGTTATAGCGTGGTGGATTTTGCTGATTTTCGTTCCCGCTTCGCGCGAGTATTTTCAATTAGAAAAGAATTCGGAAATCTCCTTGCTGGCGTTCTGGCTGGCGGATTTATCGCTTTTGGGAATGGGGTCGCTCGCCACCGCCGGGTTTTGCCTGCGCGACAGCCGACACGCTCCCGTCGCCGCGTGGTTTGTCACGGGCGCAATCAGTTACGCAACGTTATATTGTCTGGCGTTCGCTTTTTTCACCGACGCGGGTTGGCTCGGCACGGCGCTGATGCTGCCCGCGACGGTTTGGTGCGGCTGTTTTTCAATCGCGCTGTCTTCGGTTAGAAATGCGATGTTTCGATTGGCGAAAGAGTCTTCGACGAATTGGATTTTGTCGAAAACATTCGCGCAAATCTTCGTCGTGTGGACGCTGATTCTCGGCGTGTTCCCTTGTTTTATACTGATTTTGGAAGACAAACTCGGCGTGGCGCGCCTCGCTTTTCCGTTTCAAAAAATCATTGCTGTCGTCTTCTTTTTTGCTATCAGCTTCATCGGTTTGTCGAGTGCCGTGACGATGTCGCGTATCGGACGGGGAACGCCGCTGCCGCTCGACGCGGCGACTCGCCTTGTCGTGTCCGGAATTTACGCGCGCGTCCGTAATCCGATGGCGATTTCGGGAATCGGGCAAGGCTTGGCGGTCGCGCTTTTCCTCGGCTCGCCGCTCGTCGCCGTGTATGCGTTGATGGGCGCGACGCTTTGGCAATTCGTTTTTCGCCCGCTGGAAGAAGAAGATTTGCGGAAAAATTTCGGCGCGGATTACGAAAATTACTGTCGTCAGGTGCGTTGCTGGATTCCGAATCGGCAACCTTTTAAATTAAAGTAAAAGCAGGCGAAATGTGCAAAAGAGCAAAAGAAAATTTACACGGATGAAGAGCATATAAGGGATTTTTAAATCATTTGTTTTTATCTCTTTTACCCGCTTTACCCCTGTAAATTTCTCTCTCACCAAATTGAAGGCACGGCTGATTCGTCAAACTCAATCGCGTCGCCGTTCGGCAAAATATGAATGATGCTCGCCGCGCCTTTCGCCCGCAAAATCGGCGCGAGCATTCCGACGCGATGACAATTCGCCCGCGGTATTTTATGCGTCGTCAGCGGCTGCGATTCCGAACACATCATCACCGTTTTAACTTCCGATGCGATTTCCAAAATTCGCTCAACGCCGCGTTCCAAATCTTCCGTTTTCGCCAACCGCTTGCCGCCCGTCTCCGGCAGCCATTCGTAACCAATACCGTTATCCAACAAATTCGCCGCCAAAACCGCGCCGTTAAATTGCACCCAACGCGACCGCGCGACGCTTCGCACATCGCACAAAAAAGCGATTTCGTATTTCTTGAGAAGCGCGAGAAAATCTTTCCAAGCGTGTCGCCCGTGTCCGATGCTGTAAATATCAATCATTGGTTTATGCGCTGAATTTCTTCGACTGTGTTTGGATTTTCGAGCGCAGACAAATCACCCGCGTCTTTACCGAGGTATGCGGCGCGAATCACGCGGCGCATTACTTTGGCATTGCGTGTTTTCGGCAAGGCAGAAACAAAGTGAATTTTCGACGGCGCGAGCGGTTTGCCCATATCTTTGGCAACGAGGTTTTTGAGTTCTTTTTCTAAATCGTCCGTTGCATTATTTTTCAAGACGCAAAATGCAACCATCGCCGTGCCTTTCATCTCGTCGGGAACGCCGATGACGGCGGCTTCGGTTACGTTCGGATGAGCGACCAATAAACTTTCGACTTCGGCGGGTCCGACTCGTTTGCCAGCGACTTTCAAGGTGTCGTCCGAGCGTCCCAAGATAAACCAATGTCCGTCCGCGTCTTTCATCGCCCAATCGCCGTGAACCCAGATGTTTTCAAAGCGCGACCAATAGGTTTCCAAATATCTCTCTCTCTCTTTCCAGAAGCCGCGAGCCATCCCGATCCAAGGTTTTTTAATCGTCAATTCGCCGACTTGATTTGCGCCGACCGACGCGCCCGTATCGTCTAAAATGTCCGCATCCATTCCCGGACACGGCGCCGAGAAGCCGCACGGTTTGATTGGGACAAGCGGGTTGTTCATCAGTATTCCGCCGGAGATTTCCGTGCCGCCCGAATAATTTATGATCGGCAATTTTGAATCGCCGACTTTTTCAAAAAGCCACCACCACGGCGCAGGATTCCACGGCTCGCCCGTCGAAGCAAAGGCGCGCAAGGCTGATAAATCATGTTTTTTCGGCAAATCGTCGCCGTGCGTGGCGAGAGCGCGCACCAAGGTCGGCGAGATTCCTAAAATTTCAACTTTGTGTTTCGCGGCGAATTCCCACATTCGGTCGGGCGCGGGATAATCGGGCGCGCCGTCGTAGATGCAAATCGTCGCGCCGTTGATCAATGCACCGTAAATCAGCCACGGTCCCATCATCCAGCCGATGTCGGTGATCCAAGAAATGCGCGTGCCTCGTCCAACGTCCGTGCCGAAAGCCATATCCTGCGCCGCTTTGATCGGAAAGCTCAGGTGCGTGTGCGAGATGCCTTTCGGCTTGCCCGTCGTGCCGCTGGTGTAAAGAATGATGAGTGGGTCTTCAGCGCCGTTCGGTTCGAGATGCGAAAGAGTTTCAACATTTTCTTCGCCGCTTTCCATCAATCCTTTCCAAATCCAAATTTGAAATTTGTATGCTGGTCTCGGCGGCATTTTCAAAACTCCACCGCCGA
>CADCUR010000015.1:5736-12566 GCA_902805935.1 uncultured Pyrinomonadaceae bacterium | reverse complement strand
AGACCGAGACGGAAAATTAGATTTTTATTTTGATTTGAGTTGGCATTACAACGTAATGGACAAAAAACTTTTTCTTTCTTCACAGGCTGACAATGATAAATTAGTTAAATACGTCGCAAATTTTTGGACAAACGGCTGTTAATGGAGAAACAAACGGAAAATTTCACGGAATTGTGGAAATACGTCGAACGGCATAAACCGCAAATCGAAAACGCTCTGCGCCAGCATTTGCCGCTCGCGCCGCCTAATATTGAAACAAAATTTAACGAAGCGATTCGCTACGCTTTGTTTTCGGGCGGGAAAAGATTGCGCCCGGTGCTGACTTTGCTCGGCGCGGAACTCGTCGGCGGAAAGACGGATTTGATTGTGCCGTCGGCGTGCGCGGTCGAATTTATTCATACAAGTTCGCTAATTTTCGACGATTTGCCGTGTATGGACAACGCCGCTGAAAGACGCGGGAAAACTTCGTTGCACGAGAAATTCGGCGAAGGTTTGGCGGTGCTGGTCGCCATCGGTTTTCTGAATGCGGCGTATGGTTTGGTTTTCGTCAATCATACCGGAATGCCCGAACGCGCGATGGCGGCGCACGCCGAGATTGTCGAATGCGTCGGCGCGTCGGGAATGGTCGGCGGACAGTCGGTTGATTTGGCGTTGGCGACAGGCGCGGGCGCAAATAACAATCAGGATTACGAATCGGAATCGGTTAGAAATTTGAAGACTTCGGCTCTGATGCGTCTGGCGCTGCGCACGGGCGCGATTCTGGCGGGCGCAAATTATCTCGAACTCGCGCAGCTTTCGCGCTTTGCCGAACTGCTCGGCGATGCTTATCAGCTTTCCGACGATTTGATTGATGCAGAAGAAGACGAAGAGATTTTCGCGGGCAGCAAAACTTACGCGATTCGGCAGCAAGACGCGGCGCAGAGGCATCTAAAAACGGTAATCGAAGAAGCGAAACGAATTTTGGTTGACAATTTTCTGTCGAGCGAAGCCCGCACTTGTCTGATTCAACTGACCGATTACCTGGCGGAAAGAAAGGCGTAAATAAAACGAAATCGGATGTCGAATGAAATCGAATCAGCTTATCAATACTGTGAAAGCGTTACCAAAACTCACGCCAAAAGTTTTTATTTCGCCGCTAAGTTTTTGCCGAAACTGAAACGCCGAGCCGTTTATCCGATTTACGCTTTTTGCCGTCACGTTGACGACGAAATTGACGAAATCGGTGAGGGCGGCGACGAAAGCGCTGCGGTTCGAGCGGTTGAGAAGTGGAAGCGTCAACTCGAAGAGGTTTTTGAAAACAAAATACAAAAGACGAACGACACAAACGAAGACCGAAAACCAAAGACCAAAGGCCAAAACCTAGTTTTCACCGCTTGGAAAGATTTATTAAAAACTTATAAAATCCCGAAAAATTTGCCGCTCGAATTGATGCAGGGCGTTTTGATGGACACGCAGATTAAACGCTACGAAACCTTCGATGAACTTTACGTCTATTGTTACCGCGTGGCTTCGACCGTCGGTTTGATGTCGTCGGAGATTTTGGGCTATTCGGACAAAATCGCGCTGCGATACGCCGAGGCGATGGGCGTGGCGATGCAGCTCACGAACATCCTGCGCGATGTCAAAGAAGACGCGGCGATGAACAGAATTTATTTGCCGCAGGAAGATTTGAGGAAGTTTGAAGTTTCGGAGGCGCAAATTTTCTCAGGCGACGCGAATGAAAATTTCGTCGAGCTGATGAAGTTCCAAATCGCCCGCGCCAGAGATTTTTACCGCCAAGGCGAACAGGGAATCGCTCTACTCGAAAAGGATTCGCGGTTCACCGTGCTGTTGGCGGCGAGAATTTACAGCCGAATTTTAGACGAAATCGAACGGCAGAATTACGATGTTTTCGCGCGGCGTGCTTCGACCACGTTTTCGCAAAAAATTTTTTCGCTGCCGAAAATCTGGCGCGAAGCCGGAAGTTTCAAGTTTCAGACTTCAAACTCCGCTTCAGACGACACGACCTGAAATATTTTAATTATAAAATTTTCTTGCAGTTCTTGCAGTTCTTGCCGTTATTGCCGTAAACGCTTAGAATGCGAAAAGTGAAAAGATTTCTCAATACAATCAAGAAGTTTTTTTTGATTTTATATTTACTGGGCATCCACGCGCTGGCGACACTTTTCGCGTATGAAAAATTCGTCAAACCTTATTTCGATGCGCAACACGCCGAAGTCGCGCAAGTCGGCGACCCGACCGAACAAACTCCCGTTCCCACGATTCTGCCGATTCCGTCAATCGAACCGCCGCCGACTCCCGCGCCGATTGAAAACGACGTTAATCAATCAACTGACAGCGGCGTTAATCAATCAATCGGCAGCAACCCGCCCGCCGATTCAAGCGCGCTGATGATTCCGGTAGTGGGAATCCGGCGCGAGCAGCTTCAGGATACTTTTAACGACTCTCGTTCCGAAGGGCGCGTTCACAATGCGCTAGATATTATGGCTCCGCTCGGCACGCCGGTCGTCGCCGTCGCCGACGGCGAAATCGCCAAATTTTTCGACAGCGAGCGCGGCGGCATCACGATTTATCAATACAGCACCGACCGCCGTTACGTTTATTATTACGCGCATCTGCAAAAACGCGCCGATAATCTCAAAGAAAGGGATTTCGTCAGGCGCGGAACAATTATCGGCTACATCGGCGACACGGGAAACTCCGGCGCGGGAAATTATCACTTGCATTTTACCATTACCGCTCTTGCCGACGGACAGCGCTACTGGGAAGGCACGGATGTCAATCCGTATCCGCTTTTGAAAGACGGCATCGAATCTCGCTGAATTACTGCACGCTGTTTGCAACTCCGACAAAAATTTCGACTTCTAAAACGATTCGCATTCGAGGCACAAATTTTGCTCTGTGCGTGATGGTTTTTTAGAAAGCCGTATTAAAAGAAGACGATAAATTTGACTAAAAAAATGAAACTTCAAATAAAAAATTTAGGTTTTGCCAAAGCATCAGCCGCCGTTCTGTCGGTCTGCGCGGTTTTATTTTCAATCGGCTGCGATGCGCCGCCGTCGCCGTCAACCAATGCCAACTTAGCTGTCAATACCAATACAACGGTTGCTAACGCGAATGCCGCGCCGATGAGCGCGCCGGTCGAAAATAAAGAAATGGCGGCGCAAATGCCCGTCACCCTGCCGGTTCTCGACGCGATGTTCGGCGCGGACGAGACTTTTGCCGAAGAGTTGAAAATGAAAGTCCAACTGACCGACGAGCAGGTGGATAATCTAAAAAGAATATCGCGCGAAGCGGTGACGAACTTAAACGAAGACGACGCGAGCGAAGATCCACGTTCGACCCGCGCCGCGATGCAGCGCGCCGAAGGGCAGATTCGTGAAATGCTCGGCGAGCAGAAAACGGCGCAGTTTTTCAATTTTGTGCGCGAGCGCTGGTCGGGCGGCGAAATGGCGAACAACGCCGACGGTTCCGCTGCCGGCGTGCCGAATTCGGTGCCAGCCGACACGCGCGTCGTCGTTAATGCGCCCGCCTACCGGATGGACATTTTTCAGGAGGGCAAACTCATCAAATCCTATAAAATCGGCATCGGCTATCCCGAATTCCCGCTGCCGAGCGGAATGCGAAAAGCCGAAACGATTATTTTCAATCCGACGTGGACGCCGCCCGACGAACCTTGGGTGAAAGGCAAAGTCGAAGCCGGAAAAACCGTCGCCGCCGGAGACAAATTAAATCCTTTGGGTCCGATTAAAATTCCGATCGGTCTGCCTTCGCTGATTCACGGCGGAAAACAACCGGCTCGGCTCGGCGGTTTCGCGTCGCACGGCTGCGTCGGATTGACTAATCCGCAGGTGCAGGATTTTGCGACGGAGCTGGCGAAAATCTCCGGTCTGGAGTTGACCGCCGAAGATGTGAAAAATTACGAAAAGCAGAAAACTGAAACCAAAAACGTTAAACTCAACCAGCCGATTCCGGTCGAACTGCGTTACGAGACGATCGTCGTCGAGGACGGAAAATTAAAAATATACCGCGACGTTTACGAGCGCGGCACAAACACCGAAGAGAATTTACAAAAAGTTTTGCAGGCGCACGGCGTTTCGATGGATAGTTTGGCGGCGCCGGAACGCGAGAAAATTCTGGCGGGTTTGAAACAGATGGCTGTTGACGCTAGCGGCAACGCAATTGAGGCTGGCGGCGGTAACGCAAACGGCAATTCCGCTAATTCCAACACAAACAACGCCAGCAATTCAAACTCGAAAAACAATTCAAATTCCAAAGATGCGACGGTTACCCGAAACATTAAAGGGAAAAAAGAAGTTTCGTTCGACATCGCCGCGCTTAAAGGAAAGGGTTATCCGGCGGCAGTTGGAATGAAGCAATAAACCGCAAAAAAATCAATTAAATGTCGGCGTTTCAATTATATTGAAACGCCGACATTTTTATTTTAATCGTTCCTTAAAGGTTTAATCAATCAGTAAAATTATAATCGAAACAATTTATTTCTGATCCGAATCTTTGACTTACGTTTCGGTCGTGTGAATCGAGCGGACGCGATGGCGGGCTTTTTTGGCGCGGCGAATCGGGTCGCGGCGTTTGAGATTCGTTCCCGCCCAATCGGTAACCTGACGCAGCGGATGCCACTCGAAACTTTCGAGCGGCAGAACTTCGCTCGAAGAATCTCTGAGTTTGAGCGTTCCGACGGCAAAGAAAAACATCATCGCATTAAAAACAAAACCGACTGTAATCACCAGCCATCCGGGAACCAGACCGACCTGGGCGCGGTTAATGAATGTATCAATATTCGGTGCGGGAAACGGATGCAGATAAACCTTCAAAGCCCAGCTTAATGCCAGCAGAACAAAAATCCACAGATAATTGCTGCGCAGTCGTCTGCCGACCGCTTCCCATTCGCTGATGGTAAAATGCGGCGCGAGCAAATCAGCCGAAATATGCTCTGCCCATTCTTTATCCGGCGGCATCGTGCGGTGCGAAAGCATCGGCGCAAAATAGCCGGTTTCAAGGACTCGCACGCGGTTCGCCCAGACTTCGTAGTAACGATAACGACGCGCTTCCATAAAAAGAAAAATCGAAACCAGAATCGTATTGATCGGAATGGCGAAATGCGGATTGTCGGGCGAACTGAAAACAAACGAGAGCGTCGCGCCAGCCGTGATAACCGCCCAGTTCGTCGTCGTATCAAGGCGCGTGCGCCAGACGTTCGAGCGCTGAACTTCGCCGCGGTAAAAATGTACCATCGCCGTATTAAATTCGGCGGGCGCGAGTTTTTGCGGCATTTGCAGCGGCGTGGTTTTCGGCTTTCGGCTGCGGGCGCGGACTTCTTCGGCGAGTGATAAAAAGTCGGCGTTTTCGTTTTCTGACGGTTTGTCCTCTTCGGTCGAATCGTGCGCATATTCGCGTTCAAACCGAACTTCGTTTTTCATAGCTCTTTTTGGGAAAGAATCGGAGACGAGCGGCGCGGGCACGTTTTCCTTTACATAAGATTTATCACTTTCAGCTTTTGAAAGCAAGAAAATCTAATTGGAAAGATGGTTTTTAACCGGTTTCCCCCAGCTTGACAGTTCGATTTCGGACGCCTATATTTTTTGTTTGCGCGTTTCATCGGCTAAAATGATTTCTGATGTTTGAATACGACGAATTCTGGATGCGCCGGGCGATTGATGCCGCCATCGAAGCAGAGACTTTGGGCGAAGTGCCAATCGGGGCGTGTTTGATTGATGCAAGCGGCGAGCTGCTCGCCTCAGCCGGAAACCGCACCATCATTGATTCAGACCCGACGGCGCACGCCGAGGTTTTGGTTTTGCGCCGAGCAGCCGGAAAAATCGGTAATTATCGGTTGACGGAAACCGTGCTTTATACGACGATAGAACCGTGCGCGATGTGCGCCGGGGCGCTCGTCAACGCGCGCGTCAAACGCCTTGTTTTCGGAGCGCGAGACGAACGGTTCGGCGCGGTCGAAAGCGTTTTTCGGCTTTGCGACGGCAGTTCTTTGAATCATCGAATTGAAATCACATCCGGCGTTTTGGCGGAAGATTGTCGACGTTTGATGCGCGACTTTTTTCGCGCGAGGAGAAACGCCTAAACGATTTGAGATTTAATTTTTTATTTGCGGAGAGGTCGCATAGTGGCTTAGTGCACCGGTCTCGAAAATCGGAGTGCCGGAAACGGTACCGTGGGTTCAAATCCCACCCTCTCCGCCAGTCCGATTTTGGATTTTTGATTTTTGATTTTTATATTTAATCCCAAATTCCATATCGAAATGGAAAGGTGCAAGAGCGGTTGAATTGGCTACATTGGAAATGTAGTGAACCTCAAAAGGGTTCCGTGGGTTCGAATCCCACCCTTTCCGCCAGTCCGATTTTGGATTTTGGATTTTAGATTTTAGATTGTTCATTTATTGACAGACAATCCAAAATCCAAAATCTAAAATCCAAAATCATATATGGCTTCAGGCTCCGCACAAGGTTTGAGTTGTGAACTCCGCTAGACGAGGAATCGAGCAACGGCAGCAATTTCAGCTTGTGTTGCGGTTAAGTCTGAAGCCTCCACTTTTTTAAACCCATAAAATTTAATCGCGCCAACCGAACCGCAAATTTGGAAGATATCGGTTTGTTTGCTATTTTCGTAAAAAAACAAATTTTTTTCAGGAGAAACTTTTTATGCCAATAGAATTAGATGATCGTGGGCGAGCGTTAGAGAACGAGTATTTTCGCCGCCAAGAGCAGGAACTCATCGAGAAAATGAAATCGAAATTGAGTGCGAATAATTCCCAAACCAGCAATTTTAATTGTCCGAAGTGCGACGGGAAATTA
>CADCUR010000015.1:0-5726 GCA_902805935.1 uncultured Pyrinomonadaceae bacterium | reverse complement strand
AGTTGAAACCGATTTTGAGACGATCAAGATTGATGTCTGTAACAACTGCACCGGCGTGTGGCTCGACGCGGGCGAACTCGCGCAAATCGTTCACAGAGACAACAATGAAGGGTGGTTCGGCAGAGTTTTTGGATAGAGAAATTTAACCGCAGATGCACACAGATAAACACAGATTTTTGACGAAATTTATCGGGTTGGTTTTGGCTTTGTGCTTGTCGGTTTCGGCTTACGCGCAACAAGCGCAGCCGAAGCCCTCGCTTCCCGCGAATGTCGAAAACCATAAATTAAACAGCCGTTCGATGGCGCGCGAAATGCCGTATCGCGTCATTCTGCCGATTGATTATAAAAGCGCGAATAACAAAATCGCTTATCCGGTCGTTTATTTGCTGCACGGTTTAACGGGACATTTCAACAATTGGACGGACAATTCAAAACTCGCCGAGTATGCGACGAATTACAATTACATCATCGTTACGCCCGAAGGCAATAACGGTTGGTATACCGATAGCGCGACTGTTCCGAATGATCGTTACGAAAGTTATATCGTTCAGGAGTTGATTCCCGAAATTGATAAAAAGTTTCGCGCCCGACCTGGCAGAAATCACCGTGCCGTTGCCGGACTTTCGATGGGCGGTTACGGCTCGATTAAATTCGGTATCAAGAATCCTGAAATGTTCGTGCTCGTCGGCTCGTTCAGCGGCGCGCTCGGCGCGGCTTCATTCACCGACAAGATTTTAGGAAACAGTTGGAAAACTCTGACTGATTCGATTATGAGCGTCTACGGCGCGGAAGATTCGATGACGCGCAAACAAAACGATATTTACAAATTGGTCGGAGAAATGCCCGCCGATAAAATAAAAACTCTGCCGTTCATTTATCTCGATTGCGGCACGGAAGATTTTTTGATCGGCAGCAACCGCGAGTTTGCCAATATGCTGCTTGAAAAGAAAATCAGACACGAATTTCGCCAGTTGCCGGGAGCGCACAATTGGAAGTTTTGGGACGCGCAGGTTCAGGAGTTTTTAGAATTGAGCGAAAAGTTCATCAAATAAAACGAGCCGATGCTGAAGAAGACAATTTGCACGATTTTGTTGATTACCGCCGGATTGAATTTTTCTGTTGCGGCGCAAAATAAGACCATCGTCAACGACGCGAACGCCGGAAAGATGCTGCTCGGCAAACATCTTTTGTCTTTGCAATGGATAAGCTGGGATCGTTTCGGCGCGGCGACGGTTGCTAACCGAAAAGGCGTATATTACATAAAGGGCGAACAAAAACAGCGCGGCGGCAGTGATTATCTGAAAGTTGACGGCATGATTACGGAAATCAATGCAAAAAAATTCAAATTCGATGGCGTAATCGAAACGCAAATCAGCCATATCAACGGCGGCGCGCCGTGCAGACGCGAAGGCGAGATGACGTTCGCCGTCACTGGAAAACGAAAATACTGGCGACTTCAGGAAATGGATAATCCGTGCGACGGCGTGACCGATTACGTTGATATTTATTTTAGATAGAATTTCAAGGTGAGAAAGATTAAAAGTCAAAAGGTGAAAAAGCAGTGTTATCACCGACAAGCGAACTTTTTAACTTTTACCCTTTTTAACTTTTAATCTTTTTCACTTTATTTATGCTCAATTTCGCTATCGAAACGGCGCGGGAAGCCGGACAAATTCTGCTCGAACGATTCGGGCGGAAAATCAACATCTCACTCAAAGGCGACATTAATCTCGTGACCGAAGCCGACCTCGCATCAGAAAAACACATTATCGAAAAGATTCGCTCTCGTTACCCGAAGCATTCCATTTTAGCCGAAGAATCGGGCGAAGCGATTGCCTGCGGCGACGGCGAGTGGAAATGGGTGATTGATCCGCTCGACGGCACGACGAACTACGCGCACGGATATCCGTGTTTCTGCGTCACGCTCGCGCTCGAACACCGGGGCGAAATAGTCGTCGGCGTGACTTTCGACCCGACGCGCGACGAGCTTTTTGCGGCGGAGCGCGGCGTCGGCGCGACGCTCAACAACAAACCGATTCGCGTCTCCGAAACCGAAAAGTTAAGCGACGCGCTGCTCGTGACCGGCTTTCCATACGACGCCAGAGAACGCGAGAATTTCGCCAGACATTTTACCGGATTCACCTACAAATCGCGCGGCATCAGGCGCGACGGCTCGGCGGCGATTGATATGGCGTATGTCGCCTGCGGACGTTTCGACGGATTTTGGGAAGAAGGCTTGCACGCCTGGGACGTTGCCGCCGGAGTTCTTCTGATTGAAGAATCCGGCGGGCGCGTTTCGTATTACGACGATTCTAAATTCAGCATCTACAAACCGCCGATCTGCGCGAGCAACGGGCGAATTCACGCGGAAATGCTGGAGGTTTTCAAATAGTGCAAAGTTTAAAGCCTAAAATCCAAAGTCAAAAACAGTTTCTTTGACTTTGGATTTTGAATTTCAGACTCTGGACTGGCTTACGGAATGAAAGCGTTTGGAATCGGCTTGTCGCCGCTCTGTCCGAACGCGATGCCTGTAAAACCGGCAGTCGAACGATTCAAATACCAGACGCCGGTTGACGGACGGAAAACAGCGACATCCGCTTTGCCGTCGCCGTCGTAATCAGCCGCGACGGGAAGGTCTTCGGTCGTTCCGAATTGAATCGCCGAAACCGCGTTATTCGCGCTCGTTTGCAGATACCAGGTTCCGTTTGATTGACGAAACACGGCGACATCGGTTTTGCCGTCGCCGTCATAATCCGCCGGCGCGGGTTTGTCAGTCGCAAAGCCGAAATTAACCGCGCGAAAAGAATTGCTCGCGCTTTCATATAAAAACCAATTGCCGCCGCGGAAAACTCCTAAATCGCCGAGACCGTCGCCGTCGAAATCGCCGACGAGCGGCGCGTCGCCGTTTTGCCCGAAAGTTTGCGCGAACTGTTGATTGGCGATGCTCCGCAATTGATACCAAGTTCCATTTGACGGACGAAACACCGCAAAATCGGCGCGTCCGTCGCCGTCGAAATCGTTCGGCACGGGAACGTCGCCGGTTGTGCCGAAGTTTACGCCGGTGAAAGTGTTGTCGGAACTGCGCAAGTAATACCAAGTTCCGTTTGACGGACGGAAAACGGCAACGTCGGTTTTATTATCTCCGTCGTAGTCAGCCGGAACGATTTTATCGCCCGCCGCGCCGAATTGAACCGCGCGAAAACCGGCGGTTGATTGATTCAAATACCAGATGCCGCTCGACGGGCGAAAAACGGAAACGTCTGCTTTGCCGTCGCCGTCAAAATCAAACTGAGCGCGGTTGACGCGCGTGATAACGATGTCGTTGCCGTCGCCGCCTTGATACGTGATGCGAAAAGCTGTGTTAAGCGCGCCGCCGAAAATCCCGTTTTCAGGCGCGTTAAGAAATATTCCGTTAATCGGATCTGTGCCGTCGTTTCTCAAAATCGTAAAAGAATCGCCGATTGCCGGGCGAAAAGTTCCGAACGGCAGTGGTACGAGCCGCGCGTTGTTGAGCGTTACCGTGCCGGTTACGTTCAATTGATCGTGACCGCCTGCGCCGGGCGCGGGTCCGCTGATTTTGCAGGCGTAAGCTCCGTTCGCCGTAAAAGTCAATCCGTTATTGATATTTAAAATTCCGGTCGGCGAAGTTAAAGTTCCCGCGCTGATCACGCCCGCCGTAACTGTCGTCGCGCCGACTGTTCCCGTGCCGCCGAATCCGCTGAAGCCGAATTCGCCGCCGCCGATAATTCCGCCGTTGATATTAACGGGACTGTTCGGGATGTTCGCGTCAACCGCGAAGATTCCGTTGTTCAACGTGATTGCGCCGCTAAAGCCGCTCGCCGAAGCGATGAGCGCCGCGCCCAAACCGTTTTTCGTGATCGCGCCCGAACCGGAAATTACGCCGATGCCGAAATTGCCGTCGCCGTTCAGCGTCAAGGGCTGGCTGCCGACGGATAAAATGGCGAGCGTGACGGTCGAACCGGCGGCGGCATTAAAAGTCTGCGGCGTGTTGATGGAAACGGCGGTGTTAATTGCCTGAGTTCCGCCGTTCACATTTAAGCCGCGCAACGTCATCGGATTGCCGCCGACCGTATAGTTTCCGCCTTGAAAAGTCAGCGAGTTAAAAACGGTGAAGAAAAAGAAATTGTTGTTCGTTACAAACTGTGCCGCCGTCGCCGGAAAAACTAAATCGTCGCCCGCGACCGGCGCGACATCGCCGACCCAGTTCGCCGCCGTCGTCCAATTGCCGTCCGCCCCGCCGCCGTCCCAGGTTCTGACGGCGGAGAAAGCGTTAACGGCAGTGAATAGAAAAATAAGCGAGAGTAAAATTGTTTTCATAATTAAA
Organism: uncultured Pyrinomonadaceae bacterium; assembly: GCA_902805935.1. Taxonomy (GTDB): domain Bacteria; phylum Acidobacteriota; class Blastocatellia; order Pyrinomonadales; family Pyrinomonadaceae. Next base: position 1,381 of record CADCUR010000015.1, on the reverse strand, counting down.
TTGTCCTTGTTAATTTAATGTGTTGAATCTAACACAGATGAGATGCTGAGACAATAAATTTCCCACGCCGGCGTAATTCCGCGCTTTAGACAATTTTCCGCCTTGTGATAACCTTATCAGCAGAAAATCCGAAATCCCCGAATCGGAAATCCCAAATCATATATGGCTTGGTTTAAGAGAAATAATCCGAAAATAGAAGAACAAACCAGCGACGAGGAGCGGCGCGTCAAAACCGAAGGTATTTTCGTTAAATGCCTAGAATGCGACAACGCGCTTTACAAACGCGAACTCAAAGAATCGCTCCAGGTTTGCACGCATTGCGGCTATCATTTTCGGTTCGGCGCCAGGACCAGGCTCGACGTTTTGTTTGACGAAGGCGATTACGAAAAACTCGATGAGGAAGTGATGAGCGCCGACCCGCTCGAATTCGTTGACACAAAACCTTATAAAGAGCGCATTGAAATGGCGAAAGAAGCGTCGGGTTTGCCGGAAGCAATCGTTTCAGGAAAAGGAAAAGTCGGCGGTCATCTCGTTTACGCAGGCGCGATGGATATGACATTCATCGGCGGTTCGATGGGTTCGGCGGTCGGCGAAAAAATCACGCGCCTGATTGAACGCGCCATCGAGACACGCGGCGCGGTCGTGATTTTCGCGGCGTCGGGCGGCGCGCGAATGCAGGAAGGAACTTACAGCTTGATGCAGATGGCGAAAATCTCGGCGGCTCTGGCGCAACTACACCAGGCGCGTCTGCCGTTCATCTCGGTGCTGACCGACCCGACGACCGGCGGCGTAACGGCGAGCTTTGCGATGCTCGGCGATGTGATCGTCGCCGAACCGAAAGCGCTGATCGGTTTCGCCGGACCGCGCGTAATCGAGCAGACGATTCGTGAAAAACTGCCGAAAGGCTTTCAGCGTTCGGAATTTCTGCTCGAACACGGAATGGTTGATATGGTCGTTGACCGGCGGGAAATGCGGCAGACGATTATACGGCTGCTGAATTTTATGATGAATCCCGACGTTAAAAACGATTGAATAAAAAAAAGCAGCCGGAAAATCTCCGACCGCTTTTTCCTGTTAACTGCGGGAATTATTAATTGATTTTGATGGCTTCAATTTTATAGCCTTTAGCTCTCAATAAATTAACAATTCCGTTTTTCCCGCCCAAATGCCCGCCGCCGACGGCGATGAACGAAGATTTTTCGCCGATTGCTTTTTCAATCTTCGGAATCCAATCCTTGTTGCGGTCATCCAGCAGAGCGCCTTGTAAATCCTTCAAATCATTTTCGCTTTTCATTTGAGCGTCCATCAGAATGTAGAGTTCCTCTGAATTTTGCGCTTTGTAGGCTACAACCAACTTTTTGAATACGTCAATGTGTTTTTG